>JAVEYW010000014.1 GCA_034003325.1 Desulfobacterales bacterium | reverse complement strand
GTTTTTGAGCATTGTTCTCTCCTTTTTTTGAATTTTTTACTGATACAAAAGAACAATGTATTTATAGCATAACAGATTGTATTTTTAAAGTATTAACGCATTTAAGTTCCTTAAGGAAACGGCATTGAGTTTAGGACTTGTTTTCAATCAAACAAAGATAAACCCATTCGCTAGACTTCGATGAATTTCTTTCAGAAAAAGGGGGTAAGGTTTATGAAGCTTGAGCGTGTCTGGAAAGATAACAATGCAGAAGAACAGGAGTATCGTAGCCTGGGTGTTTGGACAGACCTGTGCGTTCACGATTTTTTCGATCGAAATGTGGAAAAATACCCCGATAAGGAGGCGATAGTTGACCGCAAGTGGCGCCTTACCTACCGGCAGGCCCAAAAAATAACTAAGCGGTTGGCCCTTCAATTCATAGAATTGGGTGTAAAGGCAAAAGATGCGGTGGCTGTTCAAACTCCCGGCTGGGCGGAAATGCCCCTCACCCATATTGCGTTAAACCGGGTTGGTGCTAACTTTGTTCCGATGTCAAATGCCTGGAGGGAAAAGGAAATCGGTCACTTATTGAAAATAAGTGAAGCCAAGATGGTGATTGTTCCCTATATTTTCCATAACTTTAATTATATGGAAATGATCAATAAACTGAGGCCGGAACTTCCCGCATTAAACCATGTGATTGTTATTGGTGACGATGTTCCGGAAGGACTGCTTTCTTTTGACAGACTGATTGAGGAGCCAATTGAGGAAAAATATCCGGCCGATTACCTGGATCAAATTGAGGTTGACCCAAACTGGCCTTTGTCGGTTATGGTGTCCTCGGGGACAACCGGGCTTCCTAAAATCGGCCAGTGGACCGATAACAACTTAACCGACCTGCAAATAGGAATTCTGGAAGGTGGCACTAAAGTTACTCCGGACGATATTTTTATTGCTGCAGCGCCCATAAGTACCGGGGCTACGGGATATGTCTGCCCGGTTCTGGGTGCTTTACGAGCCGGTGCTACATCAGTTATTTTGGAGCGGTGGGAAGATCCGAAAAAGGCGCTGGATCTTGTTGTAAGGGAAAAAGGAACCGTTCTTTGTTTGATTCCCACGCAGGCAATCAAACTGCTATGTGAAGATTTGGAATCTTACGATTTAAGCCGGCTAAGATGTATTCCAAATGCTGGCGCCGCCTTTCCATACGATGCCGCAAGGGAGGCGGAAAAAAGGTTCGGGGCGCGGCTGCAGACTTTCTACGGATCAACCGAAGGCGGCTTGGCCGCCGTTTGCTCGGTGGATGATCCAGAGGATGAACGTCTTGCAGCTGCGGGGAAAAGTTTTCCCGGCCTTGATCTCAGGGTGGTGGACGATGATAATCAGGAAGTGCCTCGCGGACAGAATGGCGAAGTTAAATGGCGCGGCGCGATAAAAACATGGGGGCATCTTGGTCAGCCTGAGCTTGACAAAGACGTTTTTGACTCCGAAGGATATTACCACAGTGGCGATATCGGGTATATTAATGCGCGCGGCGTGTTATTCATTGTAGGGCGAAAAAAGGACATGATTATTCGCGGAGGGCAAAATATTAACCCAGGGTTGATTGAAGGCATTTTATTGGAACATCCAAAAGTGGCTGA
This sequence comes from Desulfobacterales bacterium, assembly GCA_034003325.1. Lineage (NCBI taxonomy): Bacteria > Pseudomonadati > Thermodesulfobacteriota > Desulfobacteria > Desulfobacterales > Desulfobacterales bacterium. The sequence goes on along the minus strand of JAVEYW010000014.1, from coordinate 125,934 downwards.
AGCGGCCGTCATCGGTATGCCGGATCTTGTATTCGGCGAAAGGGTTTGTGCCTTTGTTGTTCCCGCATCCGGTGAAACATTTACTTTTGAAGAGATGAGTTCTTTTTTTGGTCAGCATGGGACCGCCAAGTATAATTTCCCGGAGCGGCTGGAGATTGTTTCCGAATTACCTCGATCAGCGGGAGCAAAGTTGATTAAGAAGGATCTGGTTGACATGATTGTACAAAAACTGAAGCAAGAGGGGAAATTGCCTCCGGATTTTGTTCCTCGGATTAAATAAAAGCCGTTGGTACTCTATTTTTTATCGACAATGCCCGGCTAAACAGCGTCCATTCATAAATCCTGATCGCGGGTGGACACTTCGCAATTATAAGGGCGCGTATGCACTGCAAAGGAAAGGGTTCGGCATTGAAAATAGACTTTCATATTCACATTACTCACCACTACCAACCCATGAGCCGATCCCTGGCGGAATTTTTGCGGCAGTCCTGGGGCGATCGCCTGGAATGGATGATAGAGACCTACGCCTCTCCGGAGAAATTCCTTCACCTAATGGATGAGGCGGAGATTGATTATGCCGTTATTCTGGCAGATATCTCTCCAATGGTTACCGGAATATCGAATAACGAAGCGGTCGCCCGATTTTGTTCGGCCAGCGATCGGCTGATCCCTTTTGCAAACTTAAATCCTCATACCTTTTTGAATATGGCCGAAGAAATTGAGCGTCTCACTGAAAAGCTCGGGTTTCGCGGAATCAAACTTTACCCCACTTACCAGAATTTCTATCCCAATGACGCCGTGATGTATCCGCTCTATGCAAAGTCGCAGGAGCTGGGGCTTCCCATTTCATTTCATACGGGTTCATCGACCTTTGCAGGCGCAAGACTGAAGTACGGGGATCCCCTCTTTCTGGATGATGTTGCCGTGGATTTTCCGGACCTGGTTCTTCTTCAATGCCACTGCGGGCGGCCGCTCTGGTATGAAAACGCACTCGCGGTTACCCGGCTGCACCCAAATATTTATATGGAAATATCGGGGTTGCCGCCCAAAAAACTGCTGGATTATTTTCCGGGTTTTGAGCGCCTCTCCCATAAAGTTATCTACGGTTCGGACTGGCCCGGCGTAACCAACCTTGTCGATAACGTTCAAGCTATAAAGAATCTTCCGATCAAAGAGGAATCCAAAATAAGGATTTTAGGCGAAAATGCGGCCACGATTCTTAAATTGCCGCACCACCCGGCAGGCTTGGATGGATAACGCACAAATTTTATGAGAAATAAACACTATTTTTGAGGAGGGTTAACGATTTTGACGCAACAAAGAACCGACAAAGGAGTATCCACATGACTGCCGTATTGTACGAAAAACGAAACAGGATTGCTTATATTACCCTGAATCGACCGGAGGTACGGAATGCACTTGATGAGACATTGAATCAAGCGCTTTGGGCCGTATGGGATGATTTCGCAAAAGATGACTCGCTGGATGTAGCTATCCTTACGGGTTCGGGTAAGGCTTTTTGTGCCGGTGCCGATCTGAAAACTTTTCTTCCCAAGCTGGAAAAAAGCAATATGCTGGACGTTAGAAAAAATGTTCATACCGGCATTGGAGGGGGAATTACACGGGGCCAGCATAAAATCACAAAGCCGATAATTGCTGCGATCAACGGGTGCGCCATTGGGGGCGGCTTTGAAATGGCCCTGGCGTGTGACTTTCGAATCGCCTCGGAAAATGCCAGGTTTGGCGTATTTGAAGTTAGATATGGGCTTCACCAGGGCGATGGCGGGATCGTCCGGTTGATCGCCATCGCCGGGGTTGCGACTGCTTTGGACCTTACCCTTACGGGGCGCGAAATTAGTGCGGAAGAGGCCTATCGGCTGCGCCTTGTCACGAAGGTGGTTCCACAGGAAGGCCTCATGGCGACTGCGGAACAATATGCCACCATGATCCAGCGCAACAGCCAACAGGCGATTCGATCCGCAAAGGAAACAATTCTCGATGTGGTTGGCCGCTCACTGGATGATGCGCTTCGCCTTGAAGCGCTCAATGGGTATTCGAGTATCGGTGACTTCAGTGAAGCCCGGGAACGATTAGCTCAGTTCTATTCGGAAGGGAAGCACGAATAGCAAGGTCTGTTGCATCACCAAAAACACGATGTTGCCGGGGACAATTATTAGAAAAGGCTGCGCCGGTTTCGGCGCGTTATTCATGGATATCTATTTTTGATACTTTCAACTTTGAAGCCGAATTGACCAATCCAAAGAAAGGAATCCTCAATCTGGGGGCGATGTTTACAAAGTATTCCGCAGCGTGTCAAGAAAATATTTGAAGTCATTCAGGAGGCTCTCACTATCAAGCCCCGGGTTGGTACTCCGATGCATTACGGAAGCGTTGTGGGAGCGGTGAGCGATGCCGAAAGAGTGAAGGCGGCGCTTTCCGGCGAGATGGATGTGGTAATTATGAATCCGGTATGATGGTAATCTGGTATTTTGAAATGTCCGGGGTTATTCCACCGTTGTTTTCATTTCAAGCTGGTATTTTTCGATTTTGGCGTGAAGCGTGGGCCGGGAGAGGCCAAGGAGCTTGGCGGCCTGAGACCGGTTGCCGCCGGTGAGATTGAGGGCCTCCTTAACCAGAATGGCGGCTGCGTGATCCATGCTGAGATCATAGAGATTATCAGTCGCTTTTCGCGTCAGAACTCTCTGCGCCCACTGACGGAGAATGGAACCGTCGTCCGGGGATGTGGCAAGCGGTGTTGAAGCCTTCTCGTTCAGGGTTTGTGCGATATCTTCCCTGGAGATAGGCGCCCCTCGGTTGAAAATGATGGTTTTTTTGATGATGTTTTCAAGTTCGCGCACGTTGCCGGGAAAGCTGTAGGTGGTCAGCGCCGCCAGGGCTTCAACCGTGATGGAAGGTGTGGTGATGCCAAGGTCTGCGGCATGCCGCGCCGTGAAGTACTCAACCATCTGGGGAATATCTTCCGGCCGTTCACGAAGTGGCGGCAGTTGAACGGTGACGACTTTAATTCGATAATAAAGGTCTTCCCGGAATTTGCCGGTGGCAACCGCTTCTTCAAGATCGCGGTTGGTGGCCGCGATGATTCGGACATCCACGGGAATGGTTTCCCGGCCGCCCAGACGCTCGACGCTTTTCTCCTGAAGCAGTCGCAGTATCTTGGATTGCAGATTAAACGGCATGTCCCCAATTTCGTCAAGGAATACCGTGCCGCCGTTGGCCTGCTCGATTTTCCCGACCCGGCGATGCGTGGCGCCCGTAAAGGCGCCTTTTTCAAACCCGAAAAGCTCGCTTTCAAGCAATGTTTCCGGAATCGCCACGCAATTGATGATCAAGAACGGAGCTTTTGAGCGCAGGCTGTGCTGATAGATGGCGCGGGCCACCAGTTCTTTTCCGGTGCCCGATTCTCCTCGAATCAGAACGGTGGCGTCGGTGGGCGCGGCCCTTCCGATGGCTTTGTAGATCGCCTGCATGGGTTGGCTGCGACCGATAATGGCCTCGCCGGATATTTTGTCCGGCGTGCCGTTCATGTCCACGGGAAAACGCATAAACCGGCCCGCAGCTAGGGCCTGATGAATGACCTTGAGCATGTTCGGAATATCAAAGGGCTTGAGAATGTAGTCGAAAGCGCCTTGCTTGGTGGCCTCAATCGCCGTGTCCGTGGTACCGTAGGCTGTCATGATGATGACCGGAAGTTTTGGTTCCCGCTTGTGAATTTTCTGAAACGTTTCCATTCCGTTCATGCCCGGAAGGCGCATGTCTAAAATCACGAGATCGGGTATTTCACGATCAATCAGTTCAAGCCCGGCCTCTCCCGAGGCGGCGCCTGACACCTGATATCCTTCTTCCGTGAGCAGTTTGTGAAAGCTGGTTCGTAATTGATCATCGTCGTCTATCACGCAGATGGTTTGTGCTTTTCCGGTCATGACACCCTATCCTCCAACGGCAGCACCATGCTGAAGGTGGTGCCCCGATCTTTCGGTGAAACGACTTCGATACGTCCCTGATGCTCTTCAATGATTCGAGCGGCAATAGCGAGACCCAGTCCCGTGCCTTCGTCCTTCGTGGTGAAAAACGGCTGAAACACCTTGTCCCGTAACGTTTCGGGAATGCCGGGGCCGTTATCTATGACCTCAATGATCGCGGATTTTCCAAGTCCGGATACGGTGGTCACATTTTCCGTGATCACGATTTCGCCGCCGTGTTCCATGGCTTCACAAGCATTGACGATCAGATTGACAAACACTTCCTTGAGCTGCTCCGGATCGATCAGAATTTCCGGTAAGAGTTCCTGCCGTTTTACGGTGACTTCCACCGCATATGATTTTAGCCGATGGACCAGAAGCTGAAGTGCCTGATTCACGACAATCGACGGGCTGATGCGTTGAATCTGCAATCGCGGCGGCCTTGAGAATTCAAGAAAATTTTGAACGATGGTATCGATATGCCGGATTTCCTCGGAAATTACCGATAGATCCTCCCGTTGGGTTTCGGTCAACTCCATGGCGCGACTTAAGGAAAAAAGCCGCATTTTTACCGAGGTAAAGGGATTTCGAATGCTGTGGGCCATGCCGGCGGCCAGTTTGCCGACCAGCGCCAGCTTTTCAGACTGAAGCAGATGTTCCCGGCTTTTTTCAAGCTCGTGCCGGGTGGTGTCCACGTCTTCAAGCAGGCCCCGGACACTGCGGTGAAGCGCGCTGATGTCATTTTCTGTTCGTTTTTTTCCCGGATGTCTTTCGGCTTCCATGGCCAGCCGGTGCACGGGGTCTAGAATTTGATTAAAAAGAAAAATCGCCAGCCCCAAAGCCAACAATGCGCTGGCTCCGGCCGCTAGTGCCGCGATGATACGCAACTGCAGTGCATGGGTGTGACTGACCTCACGGGTTTTTAGAATCTGTTGTTTATGGAGGCTCTTATATTTATTGCAGAGATCAAGAATTGTAAAAAAGGAACTTCTAACTTTTACGTGAAGTGTGGCGCCTTCCGCTGTTCGGCTGGCTTTATAAAAATCAATCACCCGGTCTTTGGAAGCAATATACTGGTTATACTCGTGTTCGATTCGGGCAAGAATTTCATTTTGTGATGACTCATCGGAATTTTGTTTGGCTTCAAGCAACCGCTCCTTGAAAATTTGCCGGTATTCACCCAACTGGCGAAGCCAGTCCGGATTATGGTCCATAAGATAATAGGAGACAAATCCCTTCTGATTCACCAGCGCGGTTTCAAGCGCTTCTGCCGACTCAAAGGCGGCCAGGTGCTTATCGATTACATTTGATAACAGGCGCTCTATCCGGTACGTGTACCAGACCATGACGGTCCCACCGATAAAGCTGATAAGCACCAAGCCGGTGAGAATGGCAAAAAGCCGGGTTTTGAGTTGAATTTTACGCCACATAATTTTTGATGCCACCAAGCCCTGCGTTGCCTTTTAATCAAGGGTAAATGTCAATGGTGGGATAAAGTCCCCTGGACGGTCCCACAGCGTAGGGTTGAATGATATTATAAGAGATGTTTTGGGCTTTTTGTGCGTGGCCCCTGTTTTTCCGGCCGTCGAAATAAGCCCCGTTGTCAGTCAGAATATGCTCGATGCGCGACTTGAAAGCCTTTACGAATAATTCGCCGTTTCCCTGAAAGGTCATCTCCCCCACCTGCAGCTCCCCGTCGATTTGCGATAATTTTTCAAGTGAAATGCTGTTGTTCTCAAGATCCCGGCTATTTCGTATATACCCCCATACCATATGATTGGCTGGAATGGTCAACGGCTCCTCAAGATCAATAATGGTGTGGGGAATCACAATGCTGCCGGCGCCGATGGATAGCGGGCATCCGAGATTTCCTCTCAGAAAGGAGTTGAATCCCACAAACACCTTTGTGTCAAGGAGCGTATAAATGACCTTGGCGCCATGGGCCATGACGACATAGCCTTTCAGGAAGGAATGAATGATGTAGCAATGTTCCTGAGCATTGGCGCCTTTACCGAGCCAGGAGTTGTCAAGATAGGCGCGTTGGGCCACCAGCACATTTTCGCTGATGGTCGTATCCCCGCGGATTACGGCGTACCGGTTGAGGGATGCGCCGGTCGGCACCGGAATCGGCACCTTGCGATGCACGACTTCAAACAACTGCTGAAATTCGTCTTCTCGATCTTCGACAAAATCAATGAAAATGCCTTTGGCCGGGTTGCCGGGAGCAAAGGAAATATATCGGTCCAATACATCAACGGAATGGCGGTACTTGAAGTCGAAGGCCTCCGGGTTTCGAATCCAGATCTGGCCGTCCGGAACCCATTCATGCTCAAGAGCGCCTGTTTGCACATACGCAAATCGGCCGACCACGCAATCATAAAGGCTTGTCAGATCCACCGTGGCAAAGGCGTTTAAAAAACACCCTTCCATCGGAGAGCCGTGAATATTGCTGTAGGAGTTGGCTGCCGAATTTTTAATGAGATATAACTCCAGCTTTTCCGGGTCATGAGAATAGCTGTGTACCAGGGTTTTAAGCAGATAACTGCCCTTGATCCAGATAAACTCATCTTCCTCCACGGTCAACGCTTTGCCTTGATACGTATAGGTGCCCCCCTTGGCTTTCAACTCATCCCCCCGAATGTCGCTTTTATAGAGAATGGAGTTGTCCACCTTGCACTGGCCGAGAAAATAGCTGCCCGCCAGATTTGAATTGCTGAAATGAAAATGTATCGGATGTTGTGAAGAGATACCGTAAAAGGCATAAAATTTCAGTAATTGAGTTAGCGGCAGGCGTTCTTTCAGATGGGGCTTCGCATCAAAATCAAGGCGCCTGAGGTTGATGTTGAGTTGGTTGATGATTCGGTCTAATAATTTTTCGAGGTTTTTCATGGCGTTCTCCAGATAGTGTCGGGCGTTTCATGAAAAGTAACCGCTTATGGCAGCCATTTTAGCATACGCAGTGTTTAAAATCTATCGAGGGGGGCGTGCCCCCCCCTCGATAGGAGATAGTTACATGGTTACCGGCATCCCCATCAACGGCCAGAGGACAAAAATGGAAAAGGCGACCACCACCATGAGCAATATACTGGCCGGAATACCATATAGAAAAAATTCACCGGTTGTAAACTGTTTGGAATCATAGGCAATGGCGTTGGGCGCCGCACCCACCAGCAACAAAAACGGCATGCCCGCAGTGACCAGGGACGCAAACAATATGACATCGGGAGCGACGCCCAGGTAAGGTGCGATGACCAGCGCTACGGGAAGAGAAATAGCAATGGCCGCCACGTTCATGATAAAGTTGGTCATGATCATGACGAAAAAGGCGATACTCATCACGAATACGAACCAGTTGGCTTTTTGGAACATGACCAGCCAGTTGACGGCCAGCCAGTTGGCGGCTTCCGTTTGCCAGAGACAAAACCCGATACTCATGGCGCCCGCGAACAATAAAATGATGTTCCAGGGAATGGCTTCCAGGTCGTCTATATCCATAATGCCCGTAATGAAAAAGAGAATGGTGGAAATTAAAATGAGCGCGGTTTTATCTATCGGCTCTAATGCGGGAATAAACGATCGAAGCGACATAGTCAGAATACAGATAAAAACAATGATGGACGCAATGATCTCTTTGCGGGTAATGGGCCCCATCGCGGCATCCAGCTTTCTGGCTTTTTCGCGAAGACCGGGAATCACTTTCTTTTCCGGCTTTAAAAAAACCATGAAGAAACCCCAGAGCAAAAACACCATGAGCCAGCCGACCGGCGCCATATAATAGCTCAACTCGAAAAAGCTAATTTCCTTGCCGACGATATCCTTGAAAAATCCGACGGCAACCGCACCCCGGGCAGCCCCCAGAAGGGTGACGATACTGCCGGCGCCGGCGATGAAGGCCATGCCGATAAAAAGTCCCTTACCGAATTTCGTCGGTTTGTCGCCTTCTCCGTATAAGGCGTAAATAGACAAAAGCAGCGGATAAATGGTGGCGGCCACGGCCGTATGGGCCATGATGTGGGTCAGCGCGGCAGTCACGACAAAACACCCTAAATAGATCATGCTTGTTTTTTCACCGACAACGAGCAGCATCTTATATGCCAGGCGCTTGGTGAGTCCCGTCTTGGTGAATACCAGACCGATCATGATGGATGCGAAAATAAAAAGGACCGAGGGGTCCATGAAATCTTTAAACGCCTCTTTGGCGGGCCGAATCAGAAAAAGGGCCTGCAACACACCGATCGCGAGACTCGTTATACCGATGGGAACCACTTCAAACACCCACCAGGTGCCGGCCAGCAAAAAGACGGCCAGCGCCCCTTTGCCTTCTTTTGATAACATGAAATGCTTTCCCTCGGGGTCGACGGCATCCGGCCATGGCGGGGAATAATACACAACGATAAACAAAATGACGCCGATTGACAGAAATAAGAACTTTTTCCAGTTAAAGCCGGGTTTTTCTGCAACTTGTGCCGTATCCATAGCTGTGTTTTCTCCTTAAACTTATAATTGCCCGTCGGCCAGCGGCCGTATGCGGGCTGAATTGCTGGTTAGAGTTTGCATTCCTTCATCATTCGGGAAATTTCTTGAAATACATCCGTTAGCCTGAGCACCCCGATAACTTGATCGGCCCGCATGACCAGCAGGCTCTGGTGACAGCCCATTAAAAGCTGGTGAATGGCTAAGTTCAGAGGGGCTGATTCGTTAATCAGCTCGGCTTCGGTGGGTTTGGCCATAAAGTTGACCACTTTTTTTTCATTGGCTTTTCTGCAAATGTCATCCAGGGAATCTTCCCATAGCTGGTATTTTTCCAGCAGGGACTCCATAAATTTCCGGCTATAACCGAATCGGGTGAGCTCGAGGTGATCATATTTGGGCTCCAAGGCGCGCATAATATCGTGGTGACTCAATTTGCCCACGACATTTTTATTTGCATCCAAAATTAATACCGCACGATGCGGATGGCGGCCCTTTTCGTTATTTGCCTGCGCTTTTTCAAGCGCTTGTACTGCCTCAAACAGCGTGGCATTCACGCCCACCGTGACATAATCGGAAAGCGGGACCATCAGATCTTTAACCGGTTTTTCAGCCATTCAAGTTCCTCCTTCTCTTTGTGGCCCCAATAGCCTCTCCGACGGTCAGCCTGTTCGGATCGAGTTGAAGGCCACTATCGTTTATTGGTGCGATGCATTCTCATCGCGTTCTTTTCATTGCGCACACATCCATTGTTTTTTTGACAAAGGCGCTTTTATCAAATCAGACAGGCTTATCGACCCCTGATAAAAGTAAATAGTCACATTACAGAGTCGGCGATTTCTAAGCAATCCTTTTTTTATAATCGGCACCATTCGCCCGACATCGTGGAAAAGGCGCCGCGCAGACCGAAAGATAAGACCAAATGATAGGCTTGACCCGAAAAAGAATATTAAGTATAAATCAAGACCGACTTATTGTGAATGTGGTCCCTATCTTCTTTAAGTAGGCGGTTCTTACCGGTTGGTTCGGGGAATGCACCGGATCTCGTTTTTTATAAGCTGACGGAAAAAAGCATTGCCATTCAATTCCCGGCGGACATTACCTTTCGCCTTCAGCATTGATAGGTTATCGAATGCCGGTTGCGTACTTTTGGGTACGAAAGCGGCTTACTGCCTTGCAACGGAAAAAATGTTCAAGGCGATAGCGAGCGGATTAAGAGGAATATTATGACTGAAACTGCCAAGCTCCTTTTGGATGGAAAGACGTATGAATTGCCCGTGGTCGTGGGCTCTGAAGGTGAAAAAGCAATTGATATCACAAGGTTGAGAAACGAAACCGGGTTTATTACACTGGACCCGGGGTTTGCCAATACGGGAAGCTGCCGTAGCAGCATCACCTTCATGGATGGGGAGGCGGGTATTTTGCGGTATCGGGGCATTCCGGTTGAAGACCTTGCCGAATATTCAACCTTTCGGGAAGTGGCTTACCTCCTGATTCACGGGGAGTTGCCCACGCGTAGCGAATTGACCCGGTTTTCCGTGCTGTTAAATGACAACTCGCTGATTCATGAGGACATGCGGGCTTTTTTTCAAAATTTTCCACGGACGAGTCATCCCATGGGGATTTTATCCTCCATGGTGAATGCGCTGCGCAGTTTTTACCCCGAACTTGACGACAACGAGGTGGATGTCGATCTGACGATGGCCCGCCTTATCTCCAAGGTAAGGACCATGGCGGCGATGTCCTATAAAATTTCCCGGGGGCATCGGGTGGCCTATCCCCGGCATGATTTATCTTACTGCGCCAACTTTTTATACATGATGTTCGACTCTCCCGTGAATCCATATGAGATAGATGCGGACATTGTGAAGGCGCTCAATGTGTTTTTGGTGTTGCATGCCGATCATGAACAGAATTGTTCCACCTCGGCGGTTCGATTGGTAGGCAGCGGTCGGGTGAATTTATATGCCGCCATTTCCGCCGGTATTGCCGCACTGTGGGGGCCGCTGCACGGCGGCGCGAATCAGGCCGTGATTGAAATGCTTGAGGAGATTCATCGCGGGGGCGGGAATGTTAAACAGGTGGTGGCGCGGGCAAAGGATAAATCCGAAAACTACCGGTTGATGGGGTTTGGTCACCGGGTGTATAAGACACATGATCCTCGGGCAAAAATAATTAAAAAAACGTGTGATACCCTGTTGGCAAAGCTCAATATCTCGGATCCCCTGCTTGATATCGCCAAGGAGCTTGAAGAAATCGCACTAAAGGATGATTATTTCATCAGTCATCACCTGTACCCGAATGTCGATTTTTACAGCGGGATCGTCTTAAGGGCTATCGGCATTCCCACCAATATGTTCACCGTGATGTTCGCGATCGGCAGATTGCCCGGCTGGATTGCCCAATGGAAAGAGAGCATGGATGATCCGACCTGGAAGCTATGCCGGCCCCGTCAGATTTATATGGGGCCGACCGAGAAACCATACATTCCGATAACGGAAAGAACGCCCTGATTTTTTTGCCGGGTAATCATACCTATGAATGACAGTTGCCATTCAACTTGCGGGCCGATGGATCACTTAAAGGAGATATCCTCATGGATATCCTCAGCAAATGATCTGGATCGTTTGCTGCATTTGGTGGTGGAGACGGCCGTCCGCGCCATGGATGCAAGGGCCGGATCATTGTTGTTGCTCGATCGGAAAACAAGCAGGCTTCATTTTCAGGTGGCCACTGGAGAAAAGCGGGAGCAGATAAAGGCCTACGAAGTTGATTTGGGACAGGGGATCGCCGGAACGGTCGCCAAGACCGGAACCTCCCTTTTAATCCCGGATGTGGAAAAAGATGCCAGATGGTGTAAGGAAATCAGCCTCGCCATTGGGTATAAGACCCATTCGATCGTTTGCGTTCCCATGCGAATGGGCACAACGGTTATTGGTGTCGTGCAAATCATTGATAAACTGGATGGCACAAACCTAACAGAGAACAACATGGATTTGCTACAAATTTATGCTGATTTAGCGGCTGTTGCCATCGGAAACGCCCAACGAATCGCCAGAATGAATCAGGAGAACAAGGAATTACGGACGGCCCTCGGTATTAACTCCCGGATTATCGGTGAAAGCAAACAGATAAAACAGGTGATCGCCAATGCGTTGAAGGTGGCGGAATCCAAAACCAGCGTGCTGATAACCGGTGAGAGCGGCACCGGCAAGGAATTGCTGGCGCGGCTGATTCACGATGCCAGCCCGCGAAGTGACAAGCCGTTGGTGGTGCTCAACTGCGCTGCTGTTCCGGAGGGCCTGTTGGAAGATGAACTTTTCGGGCATGAAAAGGGAGCCTTCACGGGGGCGGTGAGTCGGAAAACCGGCAGATTCGAATCGGCCGACGGCGGCACCATCTTTCTGGATGAAATCGGTGAAATGATTCCGGGCATGCAGGCAAAATTGCTTCGGGTCGTTCAGGAAGGTATTTTTTATCGTGTGGGCGGGGTTTCGCCCATTCATGTGGATGTCCGGGTGCTATCCGCAACGAACCGGAATATTGAAAAGGAAGTTGCCGAGGGACGGTTTCGGGAAGATCTTTATTATCGCCTCAATGTGGTTCATCTTGAAATGCCGCCGTTGCGGGACAGAAAAGAGGATATTCCGTTGTTGTGTCACCACTTTTTAAATCTATTCCGTTCGCAGCGCGGCATTTCCCGCCTGCGCATTTCCCGTGACGCCCTGGAAAGAATGACATCTTACGATTGGCCGGGCAATGTTCGGGAGTTGAGCAATGCGCTGGAGCGTTCCGTGGTCATGGGAAACGGTGTGCAGATTATGCCTGAAGATTTGCCTATTGAGGGGCCGCGTTCGATTTATCATTCAGGGCTGCAATCTGGGTTGAGCCTACAGGAAGCCGTGAGCAGGTTTAAAAAGGCGTTTATTGAAATGACATTGGCGCAAACCGGCGGAAACCGAAGTCGGGCTGCCGGAATAATGGGAATTCAGCGCACTTATCTTTCAAGGCTGGTATCCAAGTACAACCTTTAAAATCAGGCCATCGGGGGAGCGATATTTAAATCCGCGATTTTATAAAGCAGGGTTTTATAACTGACTTTCAGAATCTTTGAGGCCTTGCTGCGATTCCACCCGGTTTTATCAAGCACAAAGGCGATGACTTCTTTTTCAACATGGTCGAGGGCCTGACGCTTGATGTCCTTTAATGAAAACCCTTTGAAATCAGATTGTTCTGATCCATTAAGATTCAGATAGTCCGATACGATCGAAGCGGCGCTGAGTCCGGCGGATGGAGCGCCCGGTAAAGAGGCATTGCCACTTTGAGGGTCCGAATATGGTTTGTTGATTGACAGCTCATCGACAATTTCGTCCCAGTCGCAAACCACCAGAAAACGCTTCAGCACATTCTGCAACTCCCGCACATTGCCGGGCCAGGGGTACTCCATGAGCCGTTGAACAATATGAATGCCCGGCTTTAACAGTTGCTTATTGTCAAACTGGGAAATGTAGCGATCAATATAATAATCGACAAGTGGTGGAATATCCTCCGGCCTTTCTCTCAATGGCGGGATTTGAATCTTGATAATGTTAAGGCGATAATAAAGATCCTCTCTGAATTTACCTTCCCTGATGCTTTTTTCAAGCTCACAGTTTGTGGCGGCGATCACCCAGGTGTCCGTTTTGAACTCCCTCTCGGAGCCTAGCGGTGCAAACTCGCCGCTCTGAAGCACATGCAGGAGCTTGGCTTGAAGTGAAAAAGACATATCCCCGATTTCATCAAGGAACAAGACGCCTTCATGGGCCAGCTCGAATTTTCCGCGTTTTTTTCGCTCGGCACCGGTAAAGGCGCCTCGCTCAAACCCGAACAGCTCACTTTCAAGCAGTCCGTCGGGCAAAGCGGCGCAGTTTACCTTGATAAAGGGTTTGTGCCTTCTGGGGGAGAGCTGGTAAAGATTTTGCGCAACCACCTCTTTGCCGACACCGCTTTCGCCGGATATAACGATGTTGAGGCCCGTATCCGCCACATGTTTGATCAGTTCTCTGATGCGTTCTATGCTGGCGCTGACGCCGATGAGTAGGGGTACCATAGACTGATTCAATATAGTTTGAGTCCGTTTTTAAAAATTTCGATTTTGCTGATATTCGGACAAAATCGATTGAACACTAAACTCAAGAGGTTGGCTGGCAGTGCGCTGACCGTTGTTCAGAACCCGAAATCAAGAATTCAAGTTTTCAGGTATGGTATCACACTTGTTGATCCGTTTTAAGTGTTTTTTCCCGCTTGGCAAGCAACTTTTTAATCAGTTTTTCGAGTGCGTTCAATTCAAAGGGCTTTTCCAACACAACATCCGCCTTGGCTTCGGTTGCCAGGGCTTCCGGATGTTCTCCCCAACCGGTGATGGCAATGATCGGTATGTCCGGTTGTTTATCCTTAACAATAGCGATAACGGCCACACCGCTGATGCTGGGCATCACCAGATCCGTTATAATCAGATCGAAGCCTTCCGCTTCCGCATCGAAAAGCTTGAGCGCATCCAAGCCGTTGGTTGCCGAAACGACCTGATAATGCTTATGGCTCAGGAATTGATAAAGCGTCGAGAGCACATCCTCGTTATCATCGATAATCAGAATTTTATCCTGCTTGCCCACCGCTGCACCTAGTGGTTGAGGATTCCTGTTTTGAGGCATTATCGTCGGTTAGATTAACGCCGAGCATGGTGCCGGCTTAAAACTGGTGTTACGTTTCGGGTATTATTGCTTGGATCTGGTGCCGAAGGCCGGACTTGAACCGGCACGGGTCTCCCCACTACCCCCTCAAGATAGCGTGTCTACCAATTCCACCACTTCGGCACGGGATACAACTCATTTTTTTGATTCGGCTTCGGAAGACTGGGTGCCCACGGGGGGTTCCGTTGCTGAATCCGTCGCTTTCACATTTTCGGGTGCGCTTGTTTCCGCCTTTTTTTCTACTGCGGGCTTGCTGTCAATGACAAGGGATGTCCCCACGCGGTTGCTGGAAATAAATGCAAGCGCAAAAGATGTCAACATGAAAGCGATGGCCGCAGCGGTTGTCAACTTACTCAGAAAGGTGGATGCGCCACCACTGCCGAAAAGCGTTTGGCTGCCGCCGCCGCCAAAGGCCGCGCCCATGTCCGCCCCTTTGCCTGTTTGCAGCAAGACGATCATGATCAGGGCAATACAAATGGTGATGTGTATAACAACTAACAAGGTTGCCATGATGATTGGTGTTCCGTTTCCAAAGCGTTATTGGTTGTATAGAACCAGATCCCTGAACGACTCTGCTTGCAAGCTGGCTCCTCCGACCAATGCCCCGTCCACATCGGGCATTTTCAGCAGGCTTTCAATATTATTGGGCTTTACGCTCCCTCCATACAGTATTCGAATGGATTTGGCAAGATGATTGCCCAACTTTTTCTCAATGACCCCTCGCAGATAGGCATGAGCTTCCTGTGCCTGGTCCACCGTGGCCGTTTTACCCGTGCCGATGGCCCATACCGGCTCATAGGCCACCACCAGGGTTGCAAGTTCAGTCGAAGACAGCTCTTCTACCCCTTTTTCGGTCTGTTTGTCAAGCACGGAAAAGGTCTTTTTTTGTTCTCTTTCTTCCTCGGTTTCGCCAACGCAGAGAACCGGAATCAAGTTGTGCCGAATGGCAGCCTTTATTTTGCGATTAACGACTTCATCGGTTTCTCCGAACAGGTGGCGCCGTTCGGAATGGCCGATGATCACATAGTGGCATCCGCACGAGATCAACATGGGCGCCGAGATTTCCCCGGTAAAAGCCCCTTCCTTTTCCCAAGACATATTTTGGGCGCCGAGGGCAATGCAGCTTCCTTGAATCACGGATGCCACCGTGCTGAGCGCAGTGAAGGCAGGGGCGATCATGATATCGATGTTTTCCGGGGGTGGGCTGAGAAATTCCGTTAATTTCTTAGCGGTTTCCGCAGCTTCTTCGCAGGTTTTATACATCTTCCAGTTTCCGGCGATTAACGGTCTGCGATTCATTTTTGTTATTCCTTTATTCGTTAGAGTTCGGCGCCGATCATTGCCGCCAGATCAACCATTCGATGCGAATAGCCGGTTTCATTGTCGTACCAGGACAAAATTTTGATCATGTTGCCGATCGCATAGGTAGTCAGACCATCAACCGTCGATGAATCCTGGCAACCGTTATAATCCGTTGATACCAAAGGCAGGTCACTGTATCCGAGAATGCCCGCCAATTCACCTTCAGCCGCATGCTTGAACGCGTCATTCACATCGGTTGTGGTGACACCGGGTTTATCGATGGTCGCGACCAGATCCACCAGGGAAACATTCGGGGTGGGAACGCGAATGGCCAGCCCGTTCAATTTCCCGGATAATTCCGGCAGCACCAGTGCGACGGCTTTAGCGGCGCCGGTAGTCGTGGGAATCATAGAAAGGGCCGCAGCCCTGGCCCTGCGAAGATCCTTGTGCGGAAAGTCCAGGATTCGCTGATCACCCGTATAAGAGTGAATAGTGGTCATCAGACCCGCGCTCAAACCGAAATTTTCCAGCACGACTTTGGCTACCGGTGCCAGACAATTGGTCGTGCAGGAAGCGTTAGAAACAATATGGTGCTGCCTGGGATCATACCGGTTGGAGTTAACCCCCATGACAATGGTAATGTCCGGTTCTTTGGCGGGAGCGGAAATGATGACTTTTTTGGCGCCGGCCGTCAGGTGTTTGGCTGCATTTTCCCGATTGGTAAATAACCCGGTACATTCCGCGACAATGTCGACACCGAATTCTTTCCAGCGGCATTGAGCGGGATCTTTCACCGAGGTAATGACAATTTTTTTCCCCGCGACTTCAATGGCTTCCTCTTTAGCAACCACATCAGTCGCCAGTCGGCCGTGAACGGAATCATATTTAAGCAAATGAGCGATGGTCGCCGGATCCGTCAAATCATTGATTGCAACCACTTCGACATCTGCGTTCTGCAGCGCTGCGCGAAACACCATGCGACCGATTCTACCAAACCCGTTAATGCCGATCTTGATACTCATCGTCCCTTCTCCTTTAGCTGTTTTGCCATCACCAGGGCGTCTTCCCCGGTTTCAGGGTAATAATTGGGCCGTTTGCCGACTATTTGAAAGTCTATTTTCTGATAAAAGGCCATCGCCTCCAGGTTGGAGGGGCGAACCTCCAAAAACGCCGTTGCGGCGCCATTTGTGAAAGCGGTTGTGATACTCCTTTCCAAAAGGGCGTTGCCGACACCTTGTCGTCTCCAGCCGGGTGTTACGGCGATTTTAAGAATGCTGAGTTCATCGATAACCAGCTGAGCGCAAATATAAGCGATAATGCCCCCGCGTTCAAGATTATTTGCGGCTTTTGCCACGTAACAAATGGACCATGCGGAAGAAAGCCCCGCTAAAAATGAAATGCGATTCCATGGTTTCTTAAAGCAGATCCGTTCAATGTCAAGCACCTGATCGATATCGGCTTCGCGCATGGGAAAAATCTGCCAATTCAACCCATCATCCCTTTTTTCCGGCTTTGAGCAGACGACTGGCCAGGGTGATGCTTTTTTTCCCATAGGTTTCGATCGTCGAGGCCGCTTCGGCAACGGGGGTCGTGTTGCGAATGGATAGCGCTTTGATAAGCATGGGAAGATTGCCCCCTGAAATTACCTCCACATTGGCGTTTTCTAAAAAGGAATAGCTCAGGGTGGAGGGCGTGCCGCCGAACATATCCGTGAATATCAGCACGCCCGAACCCTGTGGTATCTTTTTAATGCCGTTGACGATTTCACGCCGGATCTTTTCCGAGTCATCCTTGGGGCCGATGGAAACCGCGAGGGTCCCTTCCATTCGATCCGAAGTAATATAGGCGGCTGTTTCAAGCAGGGCTGCACCCAGGGTGCCGTGAGTGACAACAATGATTCCAAACATGGCTGATTCCGCTTAATTTAACAGAGGGTTATTGATTGATATCGCGGTGGAAAATTAAAACCCGTTTTCCGGAACCGAGAATGTGCTCATAAATGGCTTTTGCGATGGTCACGGAACGATGTCTGCCGCCGGTGCAGCCGATCGCGATGGTCAGATACGCCTTGCCTTCTTGTTCGTAGAGCGGAATGAGCCAGTCGAGCAAACTCAGATATTTATCGAGAAAACTGACGGCGTTGGGATCATTCAGAACGAACTGTTGAATTTCTTCGGATTCACCGGTTAAGGGTTTGAGATCATGGATAAAATAAGGATTGTTCAGAAAACGCACATCCATCATCAGATCGGCATCTTTGGGGACGCCGAATTTATATCCAAAGGAAAGCAGGTTGATCGTGATAAAGGATATTTTTCTGCTTTTTTGGGCAATATCGGATATCAGTTTTTTTAAGTCGTGAACGTTGAAGTGGGAGGTGTCGATGACCTGATGGGCTTCTTTTCTGAGCGCTGAAAGCTGAGCGCTTTCGGCACGAATGCCCTCTGCTACACTCAGGCCCTGAGCCAACGGGTGTTGACGCCGGGTTTGGCTGTATCGCCGTATTAGTGATGGCTCATCGGCCTCCAGAAAGAGGATTTTCGGCTCATGGCATTTTTCCCGCAATAATTGAAAGATGTCCTGATATTTATCAATGAATCCCTTTTCCCGCAAGTCCATGACAAAACCAAATCCGGCGAATTCCGGATCACTTTCCGAGACCAACTCCAAAAATTTGGGGAGCAGGGCCACCGGCATATTATCGACACAATAAAACCCGACATCCTCTAGCGCAGCCAGAGCCGTGCTCTTGCCGGACCCCGAATATCCGGTGATAATGATGATGTTGGAAGGGTTCACTAATTAGATGTCTTTCTCCGCCTCCCTGATAACCGAACGGATTTCATCAGCATCTGCGGCACTGAGCAATTGCTCTTTAAAGGATTCGCTTTTTAATATTCTTGAAATACGAGCCAACAGTTTTAGATGCAGGCCGGCGGAATTTTCAGGGGTAATGAGAAGGAAAAAAATATGAGTGGGGCGGTTATCCATGGATTCAAAATCGATGCCTTTGCGGCTGATGCCGAATCCGAGAACGAGGGAATCCAGTTTTTTCAGTTTGCCGTGGGGGATACCAATACCGTCTCCGATGCCGGTCGAACCGAGCCGTTCCCGATCCATCAACACGCGGACCATATCTTCTTTTTCAACGCCGGCAATCCGCGCTACGGGGACAACGAGTTCTTCTATGGCGCCTTTTTTATCGGTTGCTTTCAGGTCAACAATAATCGCTTCTTTTTGAAGCACATCCAAAATATTCATTGCTTATCACCGAAACGTCCGAGGGCATGGCGGTGGACCCAGCGGTATCCGCCATGCCCGATTCGATCATGGACGTATATTAGTTACTTGGTTGAATCAATCCGAAGTTGCCTTTATTTCGGCGGTACACCACATTGACTTTATCCGTTTTGGCATTGGTAAATACCAAAAAGCTATCATCCACAAGGCCCAACTGCATAACAGCCTCTTCCACATCCATTGGTTTATAATCGATATGTTTTACGCTGATCTGGCCCGACGGTTCTTCCTCCTGAAGCAAGTCCGTTATAACGGCGCCGCCTCTGTTCCTGCCCTTGCCGCCGGCCCGGTGGTCCCGAATTTTTTGTTTGTTTTTCTTGATCTGTTTTTCCAGTTTATCCAGAACCATATCAATGGCGGAGTACATATCCTCCGTCTCCTCTTTACCGATGATGTTGAGCCGGTCCCCATTGATGTTCACTTCGGCTATATGACGAAATTTTTCGACCCGAAGCACGACATTGGCTTCGGCGGGATTATCCAGTAATTTGTCCAAACGCTCCAGTTTATCTTGAACGTATGATTTCAAGGGGTCTGATGGGTCAATATTCTTAAAAGTAACCGATGTTTGCATATTTGACCTCCCTTCAGTATTGCTTCCGTTTATTCGATGGCAGAACGCGCATCATTTCTCGATACTTGGCCACCGTCCTTCGTGCGATATTGATGTTGGCCGCTTCCAGCATGTCGGCAATTTTGCTGTCGCTATAGGGTCTTTTGGGATTTTCGCTGTCGATGATTTGTTTTATTTTGTCCTGAACGCTGGCGGATGCGATGGCTTCTCCGTGAAACCGGTTGATGGAACTGTTAAAAAAGTACTTTAATTCAAAAATACCTTGAGGTGTGTATGCATACTTGTTGGTCGTGACACGGCTGATGGTTGATTCATGCATGCTGATGTCAAGCGCGACATCTCTGAGTACCATCGGTTTCAGATAGGCAATTCCTTTCTCGAAAAAATCGGATTGAAATTTAAGAATGCTTTCCATGACGCGATAAATTGTTTTTTGCCGCTGGTGAATGCTTCGAATCAGCCACGCTGCAGAACGCAGCTTTTCCTGAATATAATCCCTGGTTTTGCCTGTGATAGCCTCCTCTCGGTTGACGGCTTTTTTGTAGAAATTATTAACCCGCAGTTTTGGCATGCCATCATCATTTAAAACGATGACGAATTCATTATCCAATTTATATACATAGATATCGGGAATAATATACTGAGGTTCTTCCGCAGAGAACTGCAAGCCGGGTCTGGGCTCCAGACCCTGAATGATATGAACGGCGGATATGACGTCATTGAGACTGACTTTTAATGCCTTGCTGATGGCCTTGTAATTTTTGTTTTCCAGGTGATGAAGGTGATGACTGATGATCTCGGTGACGACCGTGTTGTCCAGGTTCAAGTGGCGCGCCTGCAATAACAGGCATTCCTTGAGGTCTTTGGCGCACACACCGATCGGATCAAAGGTTTGCATCAAATGCAGAACGGTTTCCACGAGGTAGGGCTCGCATGCATTGGCTTGGGCGATTTCTTCAATGTCCACTTCCAGATAGCCGTCCGAATTGATGCTGCCGATTATAAAGCTGCCGATTTGTTCCTCGAGTGCAGAAGGTTTGGTCATCATCAACTGCCACAACAGATGATCGCTCAAGGTCTCCTTTAGCGCGATGAAGGCTTCAAATTGCGGAGAATCTTTTGCTTCAGACTCGAAGGTGGAGCGCCCGGGCGAGTTATACTCGTCCATGTAATTGCTCCAGTCGATATCTTCCCGAATTTTTTCTTCAATGGTGATTTCTTTGGTAATCGTGGCTTCCTTGGGAACTTGATTCGCTTCCGCAAGGGGTTCTTCCGATAGGAGTTCAGGGCCTTCTTCCAGCGTCGGGTTTTGTTCCAGTTCCTGCTGAATGGATTCCATCAGTTCCAGCCTGGAGAGCTGCAACAACTTGATCGCCATTTGCAACTGAGGCGTCATGATGAGCTGCTGGGATAATTTTAGTTGTTGCCGTAGTTCAATCGCCATTTTACAACCTGAACTCGTTTCCCAGATAAATTCTGCAAGCGGTTTCGCTGGCGGCAATATTTTCGGGTGTTCCCGATTCTATTACCCGGCCATCATATAAAATAAATGCTTTTTCGCAAACACTGAGCGTTTCCCGAACATTGTGATCGGAAATCAAAATGCCGATTCCCTTTTGTTGAAGATGGTGAATGATGTTCCTAATGTCAATGACCGCAAGGGGATCAATGCCGGCAAATGGTTCATCCAGTAAGATGAAAGACGGATTTGTCGCCAGCGCCCGTGCGATTTCCAGCCGACGCCGTTCTCCCCCCGAGAGGAGGCCGGCCTTTTGGTTTGCCAGGTGCGCTATTCCCAGCTCCTCCAGGAGTGAGTCGGTCTGATCCTCCCTTTTTCTTTGTTTTATGGGAAGAATTTCCAGAATGGCAAGGATATTGTTACGAACCGTCAGCTTTTTAAAAACGGATGCCTCCTGCGGAAGATACCCGACGCCTTTGCGCGCTCGCAAGTGCATGGGATCATGCGTAATGTTTTCATTGTCCAGGTAAACGCATCCCGAATCCGGCTTTACCATGCCGACCGTCATGTAAAAAGTGGTTGTCTTTCCCGCGCCGTTCGGCCCGAGAAGGCCCACCACGGCGCCACTTTTCACCTGAAGGCTGACATCATTGACCACGCGCCTGCCGTGATACGTTTTTTTCAGATTGGCTACGGATAAAGTCGGCATAATGGGTATAATCAACACGCCTATCGGTTATAGTGGCCCCGCTTTTGCGGTTATAGTTTTTCCTTGGAATAGATCACCGCTTCGACTCTCGAATCACCCCCCTCGAAAGAAACCATGCCCGTATCCCGGTTTACCGTGATCTTGGAGCCGGTGATGGTATTTTCTCCGCTGACGAATCTGGGCGCCTTTCCGGTCAGTATCAACAGCCGGGTGTCCGCTTTGTACTCGGCGTGATCCGCATAGGCCGTTCCGGTATCCAGTTTGAATTCAACATTTCCGTCGGCAATCAATTTCTCTATGGAGTTTTCCCCGGATTTGGCCGGTGTATCGACCGAAGCCCCTTCTTTGAGGAAAATCTTTAACGTGTTGCTCGTGACAACGGTATCTCCCTGGCTGATCTTTACGTTGCCGTCAAGCTCTATGACTCTATCCGCGCGATTAATGACGGCTTTGTCCGATTCCATGGAAATTTTGTCGGACGCGGACTTTTTGGCAGCGTCACCAACTCCCTTCTTTAGCGTATCGGCGGATGTTGGCGTTTTCAATTCGGGTTGCTGATCGCTTTTCCCCGGCGGCGGCATTATCTTGTCGCTTGCACTTACCGCGTCTTGAGCATACGCGGAAACAGCCATTAAAAGAAACAAACATATCGGCGCGATGATCGAAAACCGGCGCCAAAAACACCCCTTGATATTATAGTACGATGTTATCACTGATGATTCCTGATATCTTGCCGTAAAATGTTATTTTCCCGGTTTGTAAGTTATAGATCATGGCCGCTGCCGTCATGCTGGTTGCGTCGCTCCAAACCGATACCGGCTGATTTGATTTAAGGCTTCGCTGGCGGTGATCATAAATTAAATGCCGGGTTTTCATCTCATACTGGCTATTTTTTACCACAACATTGCCGGAAACTTCAAGGTCATTTGATCCGCTGTTGTAACTGCCTTTATCCGCCGTAAGATCAACCCGTTGTCCTTCGTCCGTATAAAATATGGTCGCAATCTCATCAAAATTCGCCTTTTGGTGTTGATCGATATAATGACCGGTTCGGGCGGTTAAATTCCAGGCGGTTTTGCCGTCCCGCGTAGTGGTCATCTGTATCCCCTCTATGGAGAGGGTTGCTTCCTCGTCTGGGGTGGAAGCTGCGGTGGCCGGCGGCCCTTGGGATTGGCGGGCCGACCAAAAAACTGCGATTAAAATCCCCATGGTGATGAATATCACCAAAATAAGGATGGGTTGCACTTTTTTATGATGACGCTTTTTCAGTATCATGATGTTAAAAACCGCTCCAAAATCCCTTCCCACAATCCCTTGGCTTTCAGGACGGCTTCACAAAGCTCTCTGACGGCACCTTTACCCCCGCCGGCGGCCGTAATCATATGGGCGGATTCTTTTACCTCGTAGCAGGCATCCGCAACCGCCACTGCCAATCCGACCCGCTTCATGACGGGAAGATCCGGCAGATCGTCTCCGAGAAATGAAATGTGCCGGTTATCCACACCGACTCGGGCGGTTATATCTGTCAGTGCGGCTGCTTTATCGTGAATACCGTCCAGCACGAGCTCAATACCGAGGTTGTTGAGCCGATGCGTCAGGGCCGGGGAACGCCTGCCGGTGATAATGCCAACGCGAATGCCGGTTTCCATCAGCAGCCTGATACCTAGGCCGTCCTTTACATGAAAGCGTTTTATTTCCTCCCCTGCTGCATTATAAATAATACCGCCGTCGGTAAGCACGCCGTCCACATCGAGAAGCAGCAGTTGAACCTGTTCGAGTCGCGCTTGTATATCGGCGGTAATCTTCGGCAAAATAGGTCCTTTTAGGCTTCAACGGTCCGGTTATCAGTAAGGGTGGCCTCATCAAAGTGCGTTGCGAATCGCTTTGAGCCGGGAAAGCAATGGGGGGAGTTCGTCCAGACTCAGGGAATTCGGGCCGTCGCACAGGGCGGCATCCGGGTTTGGATGAACCTCGAGAAAAACGGCATCAGCGCCGGCCGCCACGGCGGCGGCGGCGAGTATGGACGCAAATTCACGCTGACCCCCCGATGCGGTTCCGCTGCCGCCGGGCAGCTGAACACTATGCGTGGCGTCGAAAATCACCGGATAGCCGGTGCGCTGCATGATTTTAATGCCGCGGAAATCGACCACCAGGTTATTGTATCCGAACATGTTGCCGCGTTCGGTAATCAGTATCTGTTTGTTGCCGGTCGAAGCCGCTTTTTCCACGATATTTTCCACATCCCATGGGGCGAGAAACTGTCCCTTTTTGATATTGATCGGTTTTCCGGTGGTCGCGACTGCCAGAATCAGGTCCGTCTGACGGCATAAAAAAGCTGGAATCTGTATAATATCTAATACTTGTGATGCTTTTTCAATATCGCTGATTCGATGAATATCGGACAGAATCGGTATGTCCAGCGCTTCTTTTATGTGCCGTAAGGTCGCCAGTCCGTCATCAATGCCGGGTCCGCGAAAGGAATTGATGGAGGTTCGGTTGGCTTTGTCAAAAGACGCTTTAAAAATAAAGGGAATGTCGATTCGTTCCGTCAACGCTTTAAGTGTTTTCGCTATTGAAAACGTGATTTCCGGGGTTTCAATGACGCACGGGCCGGCGATGACGGCAAGGGGTGCGCCTTGGCCGATGAATATGTTTTTTACGGTAACCATAACCTCCCTTGCCCGCTTAAATGAAAACGGCCCGGGTGCGTAAATTTTCTGCAGCACCTCGACCGGGGAAAAACTTTCTCTTGTCGGCTCAACATGTAGCCGTCCTAGGGGTAAAAGTCAAGAAACGAAAAAAACGACAGCGCTTGCACTGGGTTAGCGGGGTGAAGGGGGTAAACTTACCCTTGATTCCCGCTACTGAAGCTGATAATGTTATCGACCGAACAAAGAAACAAGGATGGCTCTAATATATTGAAACAAAAAGATAAAAAATAATACGGGAATATCTTCTGCTGCTGGTGCCGCTATCGGTCATTGCGGCGGGTGTGGATTGCCCGGTTAAAATCCGGCGGGAAAACCCGCCTTTTTTTAAAAAGAATGTTGTCCCGTATCAAAAACATGCTCCTTCCGGCGTGCATGTTTGTCGAAGGTCGAGAAGGTATTGTGGTTCACCGCCTTCCCGCTTTCAGCTTCCGGCTTTGCCGGATAAGGAGAATCTGCGCATGGGCAAAAAGAAAGTGACTAAAACCTATCAGGAAATTAACGAGAAAATTAAGTCCGGCGAAGCAGTGATCGTCACCGCAGAAGAGATGATCGGCATTGTCAGGGATGCAGGGCCGGCTGAAGCCGCACGGGAAGTTGATGTGGTTACTACCGGTACATTTGCGCCCATGTGTTCTTCCGGTGCGTTTATTAATTTCGGCCATTCCGTGCCAACCCTCAAGGCCTCAAAGGTATGGTTGAACAATGTCCCGGCGTACGCGGGCCTGGCCGCGGTGGATTGTTATCTCGGCGCGACGGAACCCTGCGAGGAAGATCCGCTCAATAAGGTATATCCCGGAGAGTTTCTTTACGGCGGGGGGCATGTGCTCAACGAGTTGCTGTCCGGCAAAAAAGTCTATCTTCGCGCCACGGCTTACGGCACCTGTTGCTATCCCGGCAAGACACTGGAAAAAGAGGTCACCCTTAAAACGCTGCCCCAGGTCACGCTGTGCAGCCCGAGAAATGGGTATCAGAACTATAATTGCGCGGTCAACTTGTTGAAAAAAACCATTTATACCTATATGGGCACGTTAAAGCCCAATGCCGGCAACGCCAATTATTGTTCCGCCGGGCAATTGAGCCCGTTGCTCAATGACCCTTATTATAAGACCATTGGGCTCGGAACGCGCATTTTTCTTGGCGGGGGAGTCGGGTATGTTACCTGGCATGGAACGCAGCATAATTACGGGGTGAAACGATCCGATAAGGGGGTTCCCCTGTCCCCGGCCGGCACGCTCTGGGTGATGGGGGATATGAAGCAGATGAAACCCGAATGGCTTGTGGGTGTCAGTTACCAGGGGTATGGCTGCTCTTTGGCCGTTGGTCTCGGTATTCCGATACCGATGTTAAATGAGGAGATGGCAGCCTGCACCGCCATATCGGATGAGGAAATCTTCACTCAGATCATCGATTACGGGAACGATTATCCCAACGGCGTCGCCAAAAGCCTGGGGCAGGTCAACTACGCCGAGCTTCGAAGCGGCACCATCGAGTTCAGGGGAAAACCGATTCCCACCGCGCCCTTGAGCAGTATGAGCAAGGCCAGGGAAATCGCAACCACTTTAAAACAATGGATTGCCAAGGGAGACTTTTTGCTCGGTGAACCGGTTTTCACCTTGCCGTCTTAAAGCGGATTTCGCTCGATGCCCCCATTGTTGCGAACATTTATTGCCGTCGAATTGCCGCCGCCGGTGGTTTGTTTTGCCGGTCGAGTTCAGGAGATTATGCGGGCCGAAGGCATTCGCCTCGGTTGGGTTCGGCCCGAAAATCTGCATTTGACGCTAAAATTTCTGGGGGATATTGAAGCGGATCGAATTGCGGAGATCAAAACGGCGCTTGCTTCGGCGGCGCAAGATACGGTGCCTTTTTCACTAAGCGCGTGCCGGGTCGGCGTGTTTCCGGGCTTGCGGCAGCCGCGGGTGGTTTGGCTGGGAATAGAAGGGCAGGTGGATCAATTGCTTAATTTGCAGGGTCAAGTTGAGTCTGCGTTATCGCAGGTGGGGATTACGCCTGAAAAAAGACCCTTTAAGGGGCACCTGACCCTGGGCCGGGTGAAAAACAGGATCGACCCGGATGCCTTGCAACGAGCGCTTATTAAGGCGGAGCAGGCTGAATCGGTTGAATTCATGGTTGAAAGCCTAACCTTGTTTAAAAGTGATTTGAAACCTGCGGGTGCGATATATACCCGGTTGGCCGAGGCAAGGCTGACGATTTTGTAACCCGAATTTGCGCAGTGTCTGAATTCTCTATCATGCGGTTTCGTGCACCTAAACGTACACGTGCCCGCGTACGTTCACGAGCACGTTTAACCAGGCCGATGCCCCGGGGGAAGGGGTACCAGTGGTCATGGTGTTATCAATTGTAAATTCACCAGGAGGTTTCATGAGCAGCACACCGGCTGAAAAGGATCGGGCGGTTGAGTCCGCCATCGGGCAGATTGAACGGCAATTTGGCAAGGGCGCCATTATGAAACTGGGAAGTCGGCCGGTTGCGGATGTGCCGGTCATTTCCACCGGGTCGCTGGCCCTGGATCGCGCCCTAGGTATCGGCGGACTTCCGCGCGGACGGGTGACCGAGATCTTCGGCCCGGAGTCCTCAGGAAAGACGACTCTGGCGCTTCATGCGGTTGCGGAAGCACAACGGCGCGGCGGAATAGCCGCCTTTATCGATGCGGAGCATGCACTGGATACGGTTTATGCCAGAAAGCTTGGTGTCAACTGCGATGAACTGCTGGTGTCTCAGCCCGATACGGGTGAGCAGGCCCTTGAAATTGCCGATATGCTGGTTCGAAGCGGTGCGATCGATATCATTGTCATCGATTCCGTGGCGGCCTTGGTGCCGCGGGCCGAAATCGAGGGCGAAATGGGGGACTCGCACATGGGGCTTCAAGCGCGCCTGATGTCTCAGGCGTTGCGAAAACTGACCGGTTCCATCGGCAAAACCAATACCACCCTGATTTTCATCAACCAGATTCGCATGAAAATCGGCGTGGTTTTCGGGAATCCGGAGACCACCACCGGTGGAAACGCCTTGAAATTTTACGCTTCGGTACGCCTTGATATTCGGCGCTCGGCCAGCATCAAGGAAGGCCAGGAAGTGCTTGGCAATAAAACCAAGGTGCGGGTCGTGAAAAATAAGATGGCGCCGCCATTCCGTGAGGCGGAATTCGACATTATGTACGGGGAAGGCATTTCTCAGACGGGGGATCTGATCGATATGGGGGTGCTCACGGGCATTATCGATAAGAGCGGCGCTTGGTATTCCTATGACGGGGAGCGAATCGGGCAGGGGCGCGAAAACGCGAAGAAGTTTTTAAAGGATAACACCGATTTGTTCGATGCGATTTCCCTGAAGGTCAAAGCCGCTATGGGGATACCCCTGAAGGAAGATCGTACCGTGGTGGGTGAGGAAGATTAACATCCAACGATGGCTATGCTCGCAACCCGTAGGGGCGAACCTATGTGTTCGCCCTGATCACGAGAGGGCGAACACATAGGTTCGCCCCTACAGAGTTGTGCCCCCGAATTGAGTAAGCGGAAGGGCAGGGCGGCAAGCGCATGAGTTGAATAAGGAGCAGGTTCATGACGGGAAACGAGCTTCGTAAGCTATTTTTAGATTATTTTCAAAAGCACCAACATCAGATAGTCCGCAGCTCCTCGCTGGTTCCGGCGGATGATCCGACCCTTCTTTTCACCAATGCCGGTATGGTTCAATTTAAACGGATTTTTCTGGGCGAGGAAAAGCGGGATTATGTTCGCGCCGCCACCTCTCAAAAATGCGTTCGGGCAGGCGGCAAGCACAACGATCTGGAGAACGTCGGCTATACGGCCCGGCATCACACCTTTTTTGAGATGCTGGGCAATTTTTCCTTTGGGGACTACTTCAAACAAAATGCTATCGATTTTGCATGGGATCTTTTGGTGAACGGCTATCAACTGCCAAAGGAAAAGCTCTGGGTATCCGTCTATTTGGACGATGATGAAGCCTATGATCTTTGGCACCGGCAGGCCGGTGTTTCCGCGGATAGAATCACCCGGCTGGGAGAAAAGGACAATTTCTGGTCCATGGGTGATACAGGGCCTTGTGGCCCGTGCTCCGAGATTCATATCGATCGCGGCGAGCAATACGGCTGCGGCCGGCCCGATTGCCGGGTGGGATGCGACTGCGACCGGTTTCTGGAAATCTGGAACTTGGTCTTCATGCAGTTTAACCGGGATGCGAACGGTACCCTGACCCCCTTGCCGAAGCCCAGCATCGATACCGGCATGGGCCTGGAGCGCATTGCTTCGGTGACGCAACACACCGCCACGAATTATGAAACCGATCTGATTTTGCCGATCATTCGAAAAACAGAAGCGCTCTCGGAACGATCATACGGTGAATCCGCATCTTCGGATGTGGCCATGAAAGTCATTGCCGATCACAGCCGGGCCGCCGCCTTTCTCATCGGAGACGGCGTGCTGCCCTCCAATGACGGAAGGGGCTATGTGTTGCGGCGGATTTTGCGCCGCGCGATTCGGTATGGCCGCCACATTGGCCTCACCAAGCCCTTTTTACATGAAACCGCGGGCGAAGTGATTCATATCATGAAAGCGGCCTATCCTGAGCTTGCCGATGCCGCGGCCTTTATCAGCAACGTGCTTCGCAACGAAGAGATTCGCTTTTCCGAAACGCTGGACAATGGGTTGCGGCTCTTGAACGATACGATCGAAGACCTTAAAGCCAGGGGGGAGAAAACCATTCCGGGCCAGGTCATCTTCAAGCTCTATGACACCTTTGGCTTTCCCGTGGATATCGTCAGGGACGTGATTCGAAATGAAGACTTTCAAATCGATCAGGCCGGCTTTGACGCGGCCATGGCGGGCCAGCGCGCCCAGTCCCGATCGGTTACCACCTTTTCAAAAACCGGGGAAGCCTATAAACGATTGAGTGCTGAAGGGTTCAGCCCGGAATTTGTCGGGTATCGGCAACAGGAGGCCGTTTCCGAGATCGTGCTGTTGGTTCAAAACGGAGAAGAAATTACCGAGGCGGTGGAAGGAAATGACCTGGAAGTCGTCAGCCGCATAACGCCCTTTTACGGCGCCTCCGGCGGCCAGGTGGGAGATACCGGTATCATTTCGGCACCCGGTGCCGTGTTATCCGTCACCGATACGGTCAAGGATCCGACCGGGCTCATCCTTCACAAGGCCACGGTGACCTCCGGGCGCATCAAAAAGGGGGATTCGATCCGCCTGAAAGTGGATAACAGCGTCCGGGGCGATACGGCCCGAAACCACACGGCCACGCACATTCTGCATGCCGTGCTGCGGGAGGTGCTCGGCGATCACGTCAAGCAGGCGGGTTCCCTGGTGGCGCCGGACCGGCTTCGGTTTGATTTTACTCATTTTTCCCCAATCGAGCCGGAGACCCTCGATGCCATTGAATCGTTGGTCAATGAGCGCATTCGACAGAACGCACCGGTCCACACCGTGGAGATGGGGGCCGAGGAGGCCATGAAATCCGGCGCAACCGCTCTTTTCGAGGAAAAATACGGAGACCGGGTGCGGGTGGTCTCCTTGAGCGAGTTCAGCCGGGAACTATGCGGCGGCACGCACACCGAGCACACGGGTGATATCGGGTTGTTTAAAATTCTGGGAGAATCCAGTGTGGCCTCCGGCGTCCGGCGCATGGAAGCGGTCACCGGGGCCGCGGCCGTGGCCTATGTGCAGGCTTCAGAAAACATCTTGCGCGCCGCGAGCCGGTCTCTCAAGGACAAGCCCGAGAACCTCACATCACGGATTGAAAAACTATTGAGCCGGCAAAAGGAGCTGGAAAAAGAAATTACTCAGCTTAAAGCCGACATCGCCGGCCGGGACGTGGAAGACGTATCCGAAGACTTCATCACGGTCGAAGACATCAAGGTGGTGGCCAAAAAGGTGGCTGTGGACAACCCGGCCGCCCTTCGTGATCTGGCCGATAAGTTCAAGGACAAGATTCAGTCCGGCCTGGTGGTGCTGGGCAGCGTTGCGGAAGACAAGGTTCTGCTGGTGGCGGTCGTGACCAAGGACATGGCCGGAAAACTCCATGCCGGAAAGATCATCAAGGAAGTGGCCGCTGTGGTCGGCGGTGGCGGCGGCGGACGGCCCGACATGGCCCAGGCCGGCGGCACAAAGCCCGAGAAGCTCGATGACGCCCTGGCAATCGTCGGTGAGCTGGTGAAAAACCGGTAACCCATTTTCGAGACGGCCGGTTTTATTTTTTCACCCGCAACTTCTGAAAGGTCGCAGCCATGTCCGAAATCGTCCCCAACCCTTATGACTATTTCAGACAATTTGTTCCTGAGAGATCCGCGTTGCTAAAACGGCTGGAGAAAGAAGCTGTTTCGGAAGACATTCCCATCATCGGGCCGGTGGTGGGTGCGCTGTTGAATATTCTTGCCCGCGTGACGGGTGCCGAACGGATTCTCGAGTTGGGATGTGCAACGGGGTATTCGGCGATTTACATGGCCGAAGCCCTGAACGGGTCCAAAGGGCGCATCGTGACGATGGAAAATGATCCGGTTTTTGCCGAACGGGCGCGGGAAAACATCGCGGCGGCCGGCTATGACGGCATCATAACGGTCCGTTTGACCGACGCGGTAACGGAACTGAGCGTCCTGGACCCGTATGTCGATATGATTTTCATGGATATCGAAAAAGAAGATTATGTCCGTGTCCTTTCGGACTGCCATCGGCTGCTCAAGCCCGGCGGATTGCTGGTGGCCGATAATGTGGGGTTTAAGGATGCGGATTCCTTCAACCGCGGCATTTTTAACCATCCCGAATGGCGAGCGGTCAATCTGTTTTCCTTTTTGCCCCTGCACTCTCCGGAGCTGGACGGGCTGTGTTTGGCGACCCGGGTGTGACGGAAATACACATCACACTTCCCGATAGAAGGATGAATTTGAAACCCTCCTATGTTCACGGCTACGATATCAGAGAAACCATCCGGCTTCAGGATCAAGCGTCTACGCTTGTCGAATTGCTGCATTCAGACACCGTTTATCCTGCCGGAAGCAAGGTGTTGGAAGCAGGCTGCGGCGTCGGGGCTCAGACGGTGACCCTTGCCGGCAATAGCCCGGAAGCAATCATCACCGCCATCGATATTTCAGAAAATTCCGTAACCGTTGCCAGAGGCAAGGCCGAGGCAGCCGGAATCACCCATGTAACATTCCATCAGGGCGACATTTTTCATTTATCCTTTGAGCCGGAATCCTTCGACCATATTTTCGTCTGTTTCGTGCTGGAACATTTACCTCGGCCTGTTGACGCATTAAGCATACTGAAAAAATATCTAAAAGCGGGTGGAACAATCACCGTGATAGAAGGCGATCACGGATCAACCTATTTTTATCCGGATAGCGCGCTGGCGCATAAGGCTATTCATTGCCAGGTCGAGTTGCAACGGCGTTCAGGAGGCAATGCCCAAATCGGCAGAGAATTGTACCCGCTTCTGAGTCAGGCCGGGTATGAAAACATACGAGTTTCCCCTCGAATGGTCTATGTGGATGCCAGCCGGCCTGAACTGGTCGAAGGGTTTACGAAAAAGACATTTACCGCCATGATTGAGGGCGTCCGTGACGCTGCGCTCAACGCCGGAATAACCGACCCGCTAACTTTCGATAGCGGCATTCAGGACCTTTACCGAACCACCGCACCGGACGGTGTCTTCTGCTATACCTTTTTCAAAGCAGTTGCCATAAGCGGTTGATTGCCGAACAGGACGCCCCCTTCAAAACCACCTCGATCAGCGGCACTTCCCAGGAGTCGGCCTTAAAGCGGTCTTTATAAAGCGGATCACTGTCTTTAGCGGCCCAGTACAGCATCCCAAGAATTCTTCCTGCTTCGATGTCCCCGAGCCGATCCGCCCAGAGGCGCTTTCCCTCCTTTGACAGCCGCGCGATCCGCACCCCGTCGGAAGCGCAGACATCAATATAAGTCCCGTTGGCCACCAAAGTTACCGGGTCCCCGCAGGAAAGCGCGGTTAATTTCGGGTGAATCGGATGGTCCGGGTCAAAGCCGCCGGCGTAGCCGAGGTAGATATCTTTTAAGCCTATCATCGCATAGCGGCGATTTAATATGTCGGCGGGAAGCTGCCCGTCGGTTGCGCCGCGGCGTCTTAGAATGGCGTTTCCGGTCAGTTCGCGGATAAAGGGGTTTCTTCGCTCTTCCATCTCCAGGAGGCACAGGGAGGACCTGGCCCGTGTCATACCGACGTATAAGAGTCTTCGCTCTTCCTCCTGTTTGTCGATAGCCTTTGGTAAATGCCAGTCGCCGTCAAGGATGAAGACGTGGTCGAACTCAAGGCCTTTTGCGCCATGCACGGTGTTTAAAAAAACGCCCCGCCCGAGCGTTTTTTCGCGACGCTGATCCGCCAGGCCCTCGTAGAGCCGATCGATCAAAAAGCCGACCGGCAACCGGGTATCGGCGGTTTCTTCCCGGTAAGCGGTCCAAAGATCGCTCAGCAATTGATACCAGGGCGTTTCGCCGCCTTCGGAAGGGGAGGGGGGAAGGAGGTTCTCAAGCTGAGAAGCGCTTCGAATTTCGGTTTCAATTGCCTTTAGATCGGTCAAAAAGCGATGCACCTCGCGAATGCGGTGCAGGGGAAGACCTGTCGTGAGACTGCGTTGAACGGGTATTCCCCTTTCCTCGAAAACGGATCGCAGCGGATGGAGCGCATCGTGGGTGCGGGCGAGAACGGCAACGGCGCTCCAGTCCGGACCGGGATCAAGGGATTTGAGGCGGCTTATCTCGTTAAAAACGGCGGCTGCCTGATGGGCGCGGTCTTTTACGGTGAGGACCTGGACGCGGCCTTGGCCTAGCGGATCCAATTGTTCCCAGGGGCCGCCGGCCGGATCGGCGCTTCTTTCACGGTTGACCCGAATGGGGTGGTCCCCCTTCAAGCGGTCCCGGTTATGCCGTATCAGGTTATTTGCGGCTTGAATGATATGATCGGTGGCGCGATAGTTTTCGACCATGTACACGGGCCGGGCCTTGTAATCTTCCTGAAAGCGCTTTAAAAATTCGACATTGGCCCCCCTGAAGCCGTAGATGCTCTGATCGTCGTCCCCGACCGCAAGGATCGAAAGTTTTCCTTCGCCCTCTGAAAGGGTCCGCCCGGCAATGGCCGAGACCAGCTCGTACTGATCCGTGTCGATATCCTGGTACTCATCGACGAGGATGTGGCTGAAGCCTTGAAGGAGCTGATCGCGCAACTCATCGGCCGACATCCCCGGAATCTCCTTTTCACCCTTGAGGAGGGAGACGGCATCGGCGATGAGGCCGTCGAAATCGATCCCCTCGGTTCCCCGCGCCTCCATGAGTTCCCGGGGAGAAATGCCCGCAAGCCGCATGGCGGCGCCGTGATAGGTGGCAACGGTGACGCCGAGGGCATCCGGACCGACCAGATCTTTCAAGCGTTTTCGAAGCGATACGGCGGCGCTGTGGTTAAAGCATATCACAAGAATCCGGTTGGCGGGGATGCGTTCCACCCGCAACAGATACGCGCACCGGTGGACCACCACGCGGGTTTTACCGGCGCCCGGTCCGGCGAGAATCAGCCGGTTGGCATGAACCGGGCTGCCGACGATTTCGATCTGGATCGGATTGCGAAGGCTTTCGACGATCCGGCGATAGGACTCGATACCGGTGGCACGCTGAAGAATCTCTTCCCGATCGGAAAAGTATTTTTTAACAAAGTGCTCGCGGGGCAGCGCGAAATAATCGAGCACGAGCGTTAGGGCCCGGGCGATCTTATCCATCGCAAGGGTCGCGTATTCCATGATCACGTGCACCTGGAAGCGGCGCTCCCGATAATGCACAGCAAGGGGTTTATAATCCCCAACGGTGTATTGCCGTTTGGCATCTTTCGGATTTAACCGGATGGTCAAGGCCTGCCGGAAGACGGCCAAACCGCTTTGAAGTGCGATGATCTTATGCTCGTGCAGGAACATGAGGGCCCGGTCGATGGCCGCGAGCGGCTTTTGCACCTTGGCGTGCAGCAAAAGATCGTGGCGGATGGCATCGCTAAGCTCGTTGGTGCCGAATTCCACCAAGGCCTCGGTGGGTGATTCCGCCGTCCCCTCCGGTGAAGCCTTTTTGGCCTTGGCCAAGAGATGCAGCAGCAGGACGCGGGCGACGTTCCGGCGTAAGGCTGCGGTTTCCCGAAGGGCAATCCAGTTCCGTTGAAGCGATACGCGATAGCGGTTCCGGTCCACATGTTTCAACTCGATCGATCCGTGGGAGCCGGCCAGCCCCTTGCCGTCGAAGACCAGACCCTTTATAAGCGCTCGCAAGGTGACGGGGTTGCTGGTATCCCCGTCTGCCTGCAGGCGCTGGTTTGCGGCGTTGATATCGAGATCCACCCAGGTGCCCGTGTCCGCGTCCGGCGCTTCCTCGCCGAGGAGCTTTAAAAACCGCTCTTCCAGATTCACAACGTAGTCGAAGAGCTTGAGGGCGTTATTTTTTCCCCGGTATCGCAAAAAAGCGGTCAGCATCATTCCCTTATCGAGAAGGCGGGCCTCTGCCATCTCGTGCATCGCCTGGATGACGATCTGCGAGGGGGTAAGCCCGAATTGTCGTTCCAGAAGCTTCATTTCGTCCACCGATGAAAAAAGAGATTCGGCGATATCATCGGCGCTGAGTCCCCGGTCGCCCGGTGCGTTAAAGAGCTGCCCGAGGATGCCGCGCCATAATTTCCGAACGAGCGGGGATATCTTCAGCCGGTTGATGATCGTCTCGGCCTCTGCAAGGGTTTTGACGATCGGTTTTCCCTGAAACACCTGCGTGAGATTCTGGTTTCGTTGAAGGAAGCCGGCGCGCTCAAGCCAAGATACGGCCGTTTTGATTTTCGTGTCGGTGACGGGGTCCGATTTTTCAAATACTTCGGAGAGTTCTTCGTCGCGCAACAACTCCTGGGTCGTGATGACAATGTCGTTTTCCCGGTTTCGTTTGCCGCGTTTGAGACAGCGAAGAATCCGCTGAATCTCTTCCTTGCTGATCTCCGAAACGGCCCCGAGCTTAAACTGCGCTTCCGCGTCCTCGGGATCATAGAGAAGAATACAATGGGCGGGCTTTAAATCCCGGCCGGCGCGGCCCGCCTCCTGGAGGTAATTTTCAAGGGACCCTGGGATGTCGTAATGCAGGACAAGCCGAATATCGTTTTTGTCGATGCCCATGCCAAAGGCGTTGGTGGCGCAGATCACCGGAATTCGGCCGGCCGCAAATTCATCCATGATCCGCCGTTTTTCATTGGCATCGAGTCCCGCATGAAAGGCTTCGGCGCTCAACCCCCGATGAATCAAATAGTCCCTTATCTCTTCCGTAGTTCTTCGTTTTGCCGCATAGACAATGGCGCATCCCGGGGGGTGCCCGCCGATGTGGCGGCAAAGCAGATCAAAGGCGTGCTCGGGTTTTTGCGGTGCGCTCACCGGCAGGATATCAAAGCTCAGGTTCGGCCGTTCGACACCTCCTGCAAAAAGGAGCAGACGCTGATGCAGCTCGGATTGGAAATAAGCGGTGATCTCTTCAATCACATCGGGTTTGGCGGTTGCGGTATAGCAGGCGATCGGCGGCAGCGGCAGCTGTTGCGCTTCGGCAAATTCCCGGATAAACCGGGCCGCATAGAGATAATCGGGCCTGAAATCGTGTCCCCACTTGGAGAGGCAATGGGCCTCGTCAAAGACCCAGCATCCGATTTCGCGCTGTTCGAGCATCTTTCGAATCGAAGATCCCCGCAATTGCTCCGGGGAGAGATACAAAATCGCGACGTCTCCCATGCGGACGCGCTCCATGACCTCTCCCCGCTCGGGCGGCGTCAGCAGCCCGTAAATCGCGGCGGCAAAGGGGGTGCCCGTCATTCGGACGAGGTTATCGATCTGATCCTTCATGAGGGCCTGCAAGGGAGAGATAACAACGGTCAGAAGGCCCCGTCGAAGATGCCGAACAAGTGCCGGCAACTGATAGCACAAGGACTTTCCCCCGCCGGTCGGCAAAATCGCCAACAGCGGTGTATCCTGCAATCCGGTCAGCACCACGGCCCGTTGAAGACTTTGGCCATCTCCGGTTTCGGGCTCCGGACGGAATTGATCAAAGCCGAAAAAGCGGTTTAATTGCGCATCCGGATCATGCGTCTCGTTGCAATAGGGGCAGGTTGGATCGCCACAGGGAATATCGCGCAATTTTTTCAGAAACGGTACCACGGCCGGAAACTGGTGCCTCACCCAGGGCGGCAGCACCGAGTTGGCGCCGGCCACGCGAAGCCATGCGAGGCTGAAGGCCGCCACTGGAGCGAGCGCAGGCGTCGTAAGGATGCCGGCCAGGACGGCCCCGATCGCCTGGTGGCAGACGATTTTTCCCGCCAGGCGCTTGAAGATTTCTTCAAATTCACGAGCATCGGAAAGCGGTTTTGCTCCTAGCAATCGAAAGACTTCGGACAGGCCTTGCCCGGAAAACCCGCCGAATCGGCTTTCCTGGAAACAAAACCGGTAAAAGGAGAGAAGCTCCGGGCAATTTTCAGATTGCTGCGCAAAGCTTTCCCACTGTTCCCGAAAGACCGACAAGGCCAACCGGACATCTTCCAGCGGATCACTGAGGGACGATCGAACGAGCTTATAGTCCTTGATTAGCCGGTGATAGGGATTTTGGGGAAAGGCGAGGGGGGAAAGATACAGTGTGTCGATGATCGGAAGGCTTAACATCTTAAGCTCAGGGGCCATGCCCGCAAGAAAGGGGAGATCGTGGCTGAAGATATTATGGCCCAATACATATCGCGCATCGGCGCCGAAGTCGTCGAGATTCAACAGCGCCGACCGTACCGCCTTTTCGCCGGTCCACTCGAAGGTTTTGTCCTGAAAAGCGGCGCCGAGATGCCGGAGTGCGCCTGTTTTGGTGACTTCAATATCGAACGCCAGCAATCGCGAGAGCAATCGATCAATGGCCGTCTTCTCTGTGGAATGGGCGGATTCGTCATGGAATGGAGGGGGGCTTTTTCCTGCTGAATGCAAAGCGCGTCTTTCCGCCAAGGTTTTATATAGGGTTACCGGAATCCCGCGTTCCTTGAGCGAATTCACCCTATAATACAACTATTTTATTTTCAAGGATAATGTGCTTGATAACCGGGCGGATTCTGGGGGATCGCCGATCTCTTTCGCAAGTCGCGCTCACTCTTCCACGGCACCGCAGATGCCGCTGTATTCCCGATGGACATGCCATACCGGTATCAAAAGCATTGCATAATCGAAATATCCGGTTTAGATCTTCATCAATTAACATGATATGTGTGGAGTGTTCGGGATTGGATGCATCGATCGATCCATCAAGTTTGAATCATCTCTTGCACCCGGCAAGGCGTGAGACCTCGGGGCGGTGCGACCTGTGCGGCCTGCCCCTGCGCTATGGAATTGTTGAACAAAACCGTCCGGAGAAAAGCTACCGGTTTTGCTGTACGGGCTGCCGGCAGGTCTTCCAAATGCTGGTCCAGTCGGCCGAGGTGGATCGCACTGAAGATTTTCGGGAAACCGAATTGTTCAAAAAATGCCGGGAAATGGGGCTGATTCCGAGAAATGAAGCGGATCTTGCCGGTGTCTGGCGGCAAGGGGGTGCGCCTGACGAGCAAATTACCCCCGCACCGGATGAAAACACCCTGCGGTTGCATCTTACCATCACCGGCATGTGGTGCCCGGTATGCGCATGGGCCATTGAAGAGACGCTGAAGAAAACCAAAGGGGTGAAAAATCCCGTCTGCATGTTTTCCGCTGACCGGTTTTGCTGCGATTATAACCCGGTTGAGACCGGCCCTGAAACAATCATCGACGTTATCTCCCGGCTCGGGTACCAGGCCCGCCTGCCGGAAGATTCCGTGCAAAAAAAAGAGACCCGAGCGGAATTCATACGGCTTGGCGTTTCCGCGTTTTTGACCATGAACCTCATGATGCTCTCCTTTGCGCTTTACTTCGGGTTTTTTCACTCTTTTTCTGCCGGTGAAATTGACTATTTATCCTGGCCCGTCTTTGTCATGGCCACCATCGTCTTTGTTTACGGGGGCGCGCCCATTTTCCGGCATGCGGTTCAAAGCATTAGGACCGGCATCTTCGGCATGGAAATGCTGATCTTTGCCGGGGCGCTGAGCGCTTATGGCTACAGCCTGTTCAATTTTCTCTCCGGCAGCCTTCATCTTTATTTTGATACGGCCGCCATGCTGATTTCCTTGACCCTGGTCGGAAAATGGCTAGAGCGCTCCGCCAGAAACCGGATTGCTGAGCGTCTTTCGGCGCTCTTTTCGCTGCAACCCGCCAAGGCCAGAATTTGTCTACCGGCCACGCCGGACGGACGCTATGTGTCGGCGAAAATGTTAAAACCCGGGGATACCTTTCGCGTCGAGGCTGAAGAAGTCGTCGCGGCGGACGGAATAATAACGGAGGGCCGGGGATTTGTGGACGAATCCACCCTTACCGGCGAAGCAAGACCGAAAGAAAAGCGGGCAGGGGACGTTCTGCTGAGCGGCACCCGGGTGACGGACGGAGATCTGCGCGCGGTTGCGACGCGGGTAGGGACGGAGGGCACACTGGGGCAGATGGTCTCTCTCATCGAGCGCACTTTGATGCAAAAGACCCGGTTTGAGGATCTGGCGGAACGGCTGTTGCGGTGGTTCGTGCCGCTGATCATCGGGCTTGCAGCGGCCACGGGCTGCTTTTGCTGGTATGCCGGTTTGTCGGCGGATGCGGCGTTGATTCGCGCGGTGACGGTGCTGGTGGTATCCTGCCCTTGCGCGTTGGGGGTTGCCGTGCCGCTGGCAAGAGTGGCCGGTATTTCCGCGGCCGGCGCCAACGGCATTCTGGTTCGTTCTTTTTCAGCCTTTGAGAAAGCGAAATCCATTCATACGGTGGTGTTGGATAAAACCGGCACTGTCACGGAGGGACAGTGGACTCTGAAAGAGATAGTTTCACATCCCCTGTTGGAAGAATCTTTTCTGCTGGGACTCGCGGCGGGCTTGGAAGAAAAATCGAATCATCCCATCGGCGTGGCAATTCGGCGCGCTGCCGCTCAAAGGGGGATAACGCCGCTGCCCGTCGATAACCTCACCGCATTTGAAAACGGCATGAGTGGCGGCTATGCGGGAAAAATGTATTTTATTGGTTCTATCGCATTTTTAAGGGCGCAAGGGCAAGCCGATGCCCTGAGCGCATTTCCTGTGCCGGGTGCCAACACCTCAAGCACGGCGGCTTCCAGCGTGTATTTGGGCTGTGAGGGAGGCGGAACCGCCGTATTTGTCTTTCGCGATTCGATTCGGGAAAGCGCGTTTTCTCTGGTGAAGGCGCTGAAGCAATCCGGGCTCGAGGTAGCGCTGATATCAGGGGATGATGAAACCGCGACCGCGGCCGTGGCGAATCAACTGGGGATTACCGATTATTGGGGGGAGCGGTTGCCGGCCGATAAAGTCGCATTCATTCAAAGCCGCCAGAACCGGAATCATTGTGTGGCCATGGTGGGCGACGGCATCAATGATGCGCCGGCCCTGGCGCGAGCCGATTTTTCCGTCGCGGTTCACTCCGGAAACCAGTTAAGCGAGGAAAATGCCGATATCACCCTCATGGGCGGCGATTTGCAGCGCATGGTTTATTTTTTTGACCTGGCGAAACAGGTAAGGAGAAAAATAGCCCAGAACCTTTTGTTCACATCTATGTATAATATGATCGCCATTCCGGTCGCCATGGCCGGATGGCTTTCCCCACTGGTGGCGGTAAGCGCCATGCTCATTAGCAGCTTGAGTGTCATTGGAAACACCTTGTTGCTGGTTCATGCGGCGGCCCGGCTTATTCCCAAAGAGCGGGATTAGAATTTATGTAACCCCACATTCTATGAGGTTAGAGGATGAACCGGACGGCCGCTCCTGGACAATACCGACCATACCGTGCACGGTGTGGTCGGCTTTTTGCCAGACCCAAGGGCCATCTTGCTGAGAAAATATCCACGAAAGATTGGGGGGGGTAGCAGCGCGTTATCATTCCCCGCATGCGGAACAGCTCTGATTTCGATTGATGTTAAATTCCGACATGTTCATTTCCAGAAGATCGATAACAAGCATTCTGCCGATCAGGGGGGTTCCGATGCCGAGAATATGTTTGATTGCTTCAGTCGCTTCGATAATCCCTATCATCCCGGGTGTTACCCCAATTACCGGCACCACGGAATCAGCTTCCGCAGGCACGGAGGGGTATAGACATCGATAACAAGGACCCTTGCCGGGCATAATCGTCATTACCTGCCCCTCGAAACCGGAAACCGCGCCGTAAATCCATGGTTTTCCGGTTTGAATGCAGGCGTCATTGAGGTGAAATCGGGTTGCGTAATTGTCCGTGCAGTCAACAACGATGTCATATGGGGTTAGCACCGCAATCAATTCGCCGGGGGAGGTGAATCTGCGGGGGTAGGTATGAATATTCACGGCCGGATTCAGCTCCTCAAGGGTCTTTCGGGCGGAATCAACTTTGAGCATTCCGATACAGGAAGTATTGTGCAGAATTTGACGGTTGAGATTGCTGATATCCACCCGGTCATCGTCCGCGATACCGATGCGGCCGATGCCCGCAGCGACTAAATAATAAGCGGCCGAAGAGGCCAATCCGCCGGAACCGAGAATGAACACGCCTGCCTGTTGAAGTTTTTTCTGGCCCTTGCGGCCCACTTCAGGCAGTAGCGTTTGTCGCTGAAATCGGTTTTCCGCGTTCAAAGGGTCCATGCTTACTGCATCACGCCCTTGAATTCGGCATTCTCATTTTCAAACATCTTTTCAAAGGTTTTTTGGGCATTCTCCCGAGCCTGATCCGCCGCTTCGGGGCTCAGTTTCCGGCCGATGATCCATTTTTCCAGCAGATGCCCCCCCGGCAGCCACCTTTCCATGGTCTCCTTTTCAAACACCCACATTTTGTCCTGCACGCCGAGGGATTCAAGGATCGTCCAAACCTCTTCCCGCTGTCTAACATCGCAATAGACGCACATCACGCACTCTCCGAGTTCAAACTCTTCCAACACGACCCGGTCGTATTTAGCTGCGGGGATACGTTTTTCTTCCACAAAAGGGTCCATCTTTTTGGCCAGGCAGTCCAGTTCTTCCGCGTTTCCGAAAAAAACCCATTTCCCCCAGTTTTCAAGATATTGCTTATTCGATAGGGCTTTGCCGTCGTATCGAATATAATTATAGCCATTGGAAACATGCGCAAAGGGCAGGATAAAGACAAAATGAGACTCGGGTTTATCGATGATCACCTTTTCCTCCTCGGCGAAATCCTCATCCCGCGGCGGCCGCGGGAATGATATTGATGACATCTCCCTGTTTCATCAGGGTTTCCAGGCCCTGAAGGTAGCGGACATTATCTCCGTTCGCATACACGTTGATACTGTCGAGAATGTCGCTGCCGTCTGCCAGGATCATGGCCCGAATACCGGGAAATCGACTATCCAGATGCTGTATCACCGACGATAGATTTTGGTTGCCGGTCAATCGGCAATCAACTACCTTTTGATTGCCGGTATGGCGGGCAAGGGCCGTCGCAAGCTTTACCGTAATACTGATTTCATCCGTCATGGGTCGCCTCCGTAAAAAATAATCGCCAGGTCGCTTGATACCGGGTATCAGGTCATGAAACTCCACAAGACGCCCGCGGCAATTGCCGATCCGATCACCCCTGAAGAATTGCAAGCCATGGCATGCATCAGCAGAAAGTTGGTCGGATCCGCCTCGCGTCCCATCAGATGGACCTCACGCGCAGACCCCGGTACGGCGGACACGCCTGCCGCCCCCAGCAGCGGATTGATTTTTTCCTTTAAAAAAAGATTCATGATCTTTGCAAAGAGGACCCCGGACGCTGTGGCGATGCTGAAAGCCAATGCGCCCAACAAGAAAATCCCCACCGAGCTAGGGGTCAGAAACACATCTCCTTGCGTGCTGGCGCCAACGGTCAGCCCCAGCAGAATCGTTGCGGTATTGCAGATGGCATTTCTGGCCGTATCCGCTAGCCGGTCGGCTTCACCGCATTCTTTCAGAAGGTTGCCCAGGAAAAGCATCCCCAACAGAGGAAGGGCCGTGGGGGCGACAAAGCAGCAAAGGAGCAACCCCACGATCGGGAAAATAACCCGTTCTCTTTTAGAGACATCCCTGGGGCTTGACATTCTAATCAACCTTTCCTTTTTGGTCGTCAGAAGCCTCATGATAGGGGGCTGAATCACCGGAATCAGGGCCATATAGGAATAGGCGGCGATGGCAATGGGGCCGATCAGATGCGGCGCCAGTTTCGCGGTAAGAAAGATCGAGGTGGGCCCATCCGCGCCGCCGATGATGGCAATCGAGGCGGCCTCCTTTGGATCGAATCCAAGCGCAAGCGCTCCCAACAAAGTAAAAAAAACGCCCCCTTGAGCGGCTGCACCCAGAAGCATCAATTTGGGCCTGGCCAGAAGGGAGGAAAAATCGGTCATGGCCCCCAGTCCCAGAAAGACAAGAGATGGATAAATGCCTGTTGTGACGCCAAAATACAAATAATTCAGCACGCTGTTTTTTTCATAGATGCCCAGCCCGAACCCTTTGAAGAACGGAACATTGCCCACCAATATGCCAAACCCGATGGGGATGAGAAGCAAGGGCTCATATTGTTTCGCGATGCCCAAATAAATAAAAACGCATCCGGCAATCATCATGATGATTTGTCGATAATCCACCAGGTAAAAACCCGTGTTGGTTAAAAATTGAGTTAACATATGTAACATGAATCAGCTCCGATTTATCTATTAAGTTACAAATATTATTTATTATTCCACCGAAACAGCCCATTTTCGACTTCGGACAAAATCCCTGTTTGTCTGAACGAGGAGATAGTCAGGTGGGGATGCGGATAATCATGTTCCCGTGCGGCGTTATAAAGATCGACAAGTTGAAAGGTGCCGCCGAGTTGTTCAATCAACGGCTCGTATAATTTGGCCGTCTCCTTTATATCCGCCGGGAAAAGGTTGGGGATGTTTATTTTGCTTATTTCGCTTATCGTATTGCTTTTTGTTCGGTTGTCCCAAAAGGCCAACATCTTGTGCAACTGAGAGATCAGGACTGAAAGAAAAACCAGGCAAAACAAAACGATCGATGCGCCGGTAATCGCCATGGCCCATCCATTGTGGGCGCTGATTGCTTGAAAACCGTACAATTTTGACCTCCTTAACACCAGTATCTTGAAATATTCAGGTTATTCACCGGCAACCATAATTTTTTATCCATTATAATGTTGACTTCTTTCGAAAAGGTTCCCCGGTAAAAGCCAGTTCACTCCCTTTTTTCATAATTTTATTACCGATGCCGGCATCGCTTTGAATCAGTCCCATAAAGTCTTGTTTGGATAATTTTAAAACTTCACCCGAAGAAAGCGCCACGCAGGTTCCC
The DNA here is from genome assembly GCA_034003325.1 of Desulfobacterales bacterium. Classification (NCBI taxonomy): domain Bacteria; kingdom Pseudomonadati; phylum Thermodesulfobacteriota; class Desulfobacteria; order Desulfobacterales; species Desulfobacterales bacterium. Next base: position 82,266 of record JAVEYW010000014.1, on the reverse strand, counting down.
AGGTATTTGGGTGCGGCGATGATCGTGGCCCAGCCGATAAAGTCACCTGTTTGGCTCAAAATAATTTCATGGCCGCTTCGGGAGAAAATCTTATACCTTCCTGATAAAATAATAAAAAAATTTCTTGCCAAGGCCCCTTCTTCCGTAAGAACCTGCCCTTTTTTCACGTTAACGGAGTGGAGGAGTTCGGCGACCTTCTCGATCTCTGTCGCATTCAGGGTGCTGAAAAGCGCCATGGATTTAAGTATCGCTATTTCTTGAAGCATTTATACAATCTCCCGTGGCTTGTATCGGCGCGGAAAACAAGTCTTTTCGTAGTAGGATTCCGCGAAACTATGGGGCACTAAATTTGAAATACGGTTTGCCAGTCGTTCGGCATGACAATAACGGCAAATTCGGCCAAAGAAAAGCACAACCCCCCTATTTAAATACGCTAAAAATGAAATTTAATGTTTAAATCATAAAAATTCGTTTCTGTCGACCCCAAAAAATGACCCAACAGGGCAATCGCATGCAACCCATAGCCCGCTTCAGCCTTAAGAAAAATCGGATTCCAGCTGCGACAAACTCACGCGGAATGCCTTCAAACAGTGCCGCAGCTTCCATCCGATCCCCCTCAAGGCTTTTGCTCCCAGCTGTTCATTTCTACATGCGATTGCCCTGAATGACCCCCAAATTTGAGCGCACTGATATTGATGAACTTGCAATAACCAGGATCTCAGGCAAAGAAGCATAGATCGCAACGTTACCAACTTAAAAATATGGTTTTTTTTGGCGTTCTCAGCGGCTACGCGCGAAAAGTCGAATTTTATGCCGAGGTCTTATTTTAACTGTTTACAAATCGGTTGATTTTGGTACTGCTGGGTTGTTTTTTTCGTTGTCGGCAATATGTATTCGGGTGGCATCATAAAGGGGGGTAAAAAATATGAAAAAACAAATCCTTTCAGGGAACGAGGCGGTTGCCCTGGGGGCGTTTCAAGCCGGTGTAAAGGTGGCCAGTGCGTATCCGGGAACACCCAGCACGGAGATCATTCAGAATTTCGCCCGATACGAAGGGGTATACGCGGAATGGGCGCCGAACGAAAAGGTCGCGCTTGAGGTGGCGACCGGTTCCGCCATGACGGGGGTTCGATCGCTTTTTACCACCAAGCATGTGGGGCTCAATGTAGCGGCAGACCCGCTGATGACCTTAGCCTATACCGGCGTACAGGGTGGTTTGCTCATCGTCTGCGCGGATGATCCGGGGATGCACAGTTCCCAGAACGAACAGGATAACCGGTTTTACGCCAAGTTCGCGAAGATTCCCATGCTTGAGCCCGGCGACAGTCAGGAGGCAAAAGACATGGTGGCCGAATGCCTGCATCTCTCCGAAACCTATGATACGCCCGTAATGCTGCGAATGACCACGCGGGTGTGCCATTCCAAAAGCATTGTCGACGTTGAGGGGGGCACCGCTCCTGAAATGCCGGTTGCGCAAGGGATAAAACGGGATGTTAAAAAATACGTCATGATTCCCGCCTTTGCTAAGTTGCGGCATCCCCTGGTGCTCGAGCGGGAGTCGAAATTAAAGGCGCAGGTGGAAAAAACGTCCTTTAACCGGATTGAATGGGGCGACACGGCCATCGGTGTCGTGACCAGCGGCATTTCCTATCAGTACGTCAAAGAAGTTCTTCCGGAGGCATCCATTCTGAAGCTGGGAATGACCTTTCCCCTGCCGGAAAAAATGATCAAGGACTTTGCCGCCAAGGTGGGGCGGCTTTTTGTCGTGGAAGAGCTGGAACCCTATCTGGAAGAAGAACTACGCATCATGGGGCTCGCCGTGGAAGGAAAAACCCTTTTCCCCAAGCTCGATGAGCTTTCTCCAGATGCCGTAGCAGCAGGATTTTATCGGGCCGGCGTGCTGCCGTATGAACCTGAACCCGCGCGGCCTAAAGGTCAGGATGATAATATGCCAAGACCTCCGTTGCTTTGCGCGGGCTGCACGCATCGCGGGCTTTTTTACGCCTTAAACAAAATGAAGGCCATCGTTCATAGCGATATCGGTTGCTATACGCTAAGCGTTTTGCCGCCGCTTCAAAGTATCGACTCCACGCTTTGCATGGGCGCCGGCATCAGCATGGCGCATGGAACCGCCAAGGCCATGGCGCAGGCCGCCATCGAAGACAAACGGCCGGTCTTTGCGACCATCGGGGATTCCACGTTTTTTCACTCCGGCATCACCAGCCTGCTGAATGTGATTTACAACAACGCCAACGTCAATGTGATCATTCTGGATAACCGGATTACCGCCATGACCGGCGGTCAGCAGAATCCGGGCACCGGTCTGACGCTTCAGAATCAAAAAACCCATGCGGTGGACATCGTCCAACTGGTTAAGGCCCTGGGGTGCGTGCGTGTCCGGGAGATCGATCCCTTTGATTTGGCCGGCACGCAACAGGCGCTAAAGGAAGAAATCGCTTATGAAGGCCCCTCTGTTCTTGTGACCAAACGCCCCTGTATTCAGTTGTTGCACCAGGATCCCACTGAAATTAGAGCCGTGAAGGAAGATGCGTGTACCGGGTGCGGGCTGTGCTTAAAACTGGGGTGCCCGGCCATCTCTCAGGGAGCCGTGATTCCCGCCGCGGAAGGCAAAAAAGAGCGCAGGCGCGCGGTGATCGATGCCGTTTCGTGTCGCGGATGCTCGCTGTGCGAGCAGATCTGTCGATCCGATGCCATTTTCCGGGCGGCGAACTGAGCGTATTCGAAGACCATACCTTCAAAAGGGAGAGGAATGATAATGCGGGAAAAAAATAAAACAACCAATGTGATCGTCGTCGGCACCGGCGGCCAGGGAGTGGTTCTGGCCAGTGAGATTCTTTCCGATGTGGCGATGCGATGCGGTTTTGATGCCAAAAAAAGTGAAATTCACGGCATGAGCCAGCGGGGCGGGATTGTCACCAGTCATGTGCGCTTCAGCAAGAAGGTGGCTTCCCCCCTGATTATGGAGGGAGAGGCAGACATTTTGCTGTCCTTTGAATTGGCTGAAGCGGTCCGGTGGCTTCACTTTCTAAGGCCCGAGGGCCGGGTGATCACCAGCCTTCAGAAAATCATTCCGCCGGCCGTTTATGCCGGCATGGGCCGGTATCCGGAAAATGCCGTGGATATGTTAAGGGAGCGGACGCCAAATCCCATTCTCGTGGATGCCTTGCCGATGGCGGATGCGCTCGGCAACCCCCGGCTGGTCAATACGATTTTGCTGGGAATTGCTTCCAATTTGCTGAATCTGCCGGTGGACCAGTGGCAGGCGGTGATCGCCGAGCGGGTGCCGCCTAAATTCAAGGCGTTGAATCTGCTGGCATTCGGTAAGGGCCGACAGATTCAATAGACGATCCTATCGGGATGTTGCGAATCGTGAAAACCCCCCACCCCATTAGCCCGGCAGCCAAAAAGCCCGGTATTGATTTTGCCGCCATCACGTGCCGGTTTCGGCAGGCGGCCGAAGAAGGCCGGTTTTTTCTCTTTGAGCAGGAGGTCTATGATCTATTAAGCAAATCCGGCGCTGAAACGCCGCCCCGGTGCCAATTTCTGCGAAACGGAACGCATTACGCCGATAGCGCGTTGACGGGCATGCCCGGAGAAAGAGTGGTTCTGAAAATTGTCTCGACGACTCTTGTTCATAAGTCCGAGGTGGGCGGCGTGCGGGTCGTGGACAATACACCGAACAAAATCCGTTCGGCATGGCGCCGAATGACCCATGAGGTGGCCGAAACATATGCCGACTGGATCAGCCGGCATTCGAACCTGTCCCCGATTGAATACCGCGGATTGACCGGCAACGCCTTACTTGCCGCCGTTTCCCGGGATATTCGGGGCGTTTTGATGGTGCAGTATATGCCGCCGGATTCGGCGGCATTCGGCAATGAACTTATTGTCGGTATTCGCTGGTCCCGCGAATTCGGCATGATTCTCAATGCCGGTCTGGGCGGGACGGACACGGAGCTTTATGCCCGAAAATTCAAAAAAAGGCAGGCGGTGGTGTCCGCCTCCACGGTGATGACGGACGGACCGGCGTTTTTCAAATTGTTTCAAAACACCCTTGCTTACCGAAAGCTGGCCGGTTTGACGCGCGCCCAGCGCCGAATCGTCACGGACGAGCAGCTTCTGGAATGCTTTTCTTCGTTTATCGCCATGGCGAATTATTTTTCACCGGCCAATCCCGAAGCGCCGTTTGTGATTGAAGAGCTTGAAATCAATCCCTTTGCCTTTACGGATTTTCTCATGGTGCCCTTGGACGGCCTGTGCCGGTTTTCCATGCCTCCTGCCCGACGCATTGCCCGGCCGGTGAAAAAAATCGAAAATCTATTGCATCCCGAACGGATCGGTATCATCGGGGTGTCCGCATCCCGAATGAATTTCGGCCGCATCATTTTAAAAAATATTCTTGCCGCCGGATTTCATTCCAAAGATGTTGCGATCATTCGGCCGGGGCTGACGCATGTGGACGGCGTCCGGTGCGTTCCGGATCTATCGTCTTTAAACGCGCCGCTGGATTTATTGGTGGTTGCGGTGGCGGCTTCTCAAGTGCCGGCGATTGCCGCCGAGGTCATTGCGCGAAATTCGGCCCGCGCAGTGATGTTGATACCCAGTGGGATCGGTGAAAAAAAAGGAAGCGAAACGCTGGCGAAACAATTGGACGAGCGCATTCGCGAGGCCCATCTTCAGCCGGAGGGCGGCCCCGTGTTTCTGGGGAGTAATTGCCTGGGGGTCGTGTCGCATCCGGGCCGGTATGACACGCTCTTTATTCCGGAGGAAAAACTCCCCAAGCGGCGGGGAAGCCACCGTAGAACCGCGGCCTTTATCAGTCAGAGCGGGGCGTTTATGATCACCCGCATCAGCCGTAACCCCTGCCTGGATCCCGCGTACATGATCTCCCTCGGTAATCAGACCGATCTGACGCTGGGGGATATAATGACCTACTTAAAAGATAGTCCCCTGCTTCACACCATTGCCGTGTATGCGGAAGGATTCAAGGACCAGGACGGCCTTGATTTTGCGCGAGCGGTCCGCGATGCGGTGCGGATGGGCAAGGAGGTCGTTTTTTACAAGGCCGGTCGCACGCCTGAAGGGCAGATGGCCACATCGGGGCATACCGCTTCGCTTGCGGGTGATTACACGGTCTGTGAATCGTGCATATGCCAGGCGGGCGGCATGGTGGCTCAGACTTTCACGCAATTTGAAGATCTTTTCATGCTCTCCCACCGGCTCCATGGCAAAACCATCCGCGGAAACCGTCTGGCTGCGGTCAGCGGCGCCGGATTCGAGGCCGTGGGCATGGCGGACAGCATTCAATCGGATGACTATGCCATGCAACTGGCCGTGTTCGGACCGGATACGGCGCAAGCAATCAAACAGGTGCTGCGAGAAAAAAAACTCAATGAACTGGTGGATATCAAAAATCCGTTGGACATCAACCCGGCGGCCGACGATGCCGCTCATGCCGCGATTGTGAATATTCTTCTTCAAGACCCCGGTATCGACGCCGTCGTAGCGGGGCTCGACCCGCTTTCACCGGCCACCTATACGCTGGCCGGGGATATGAAATATGCCCTGAATGCGGAAAACAGCATCGCCCGGCTGCTGCCCGAAATCGCGGCGCGAAGCGAAAAGCCGGTCATCGGCGTTGTGGACGGCGGAAGCCTTTATGATCCGCTTGTAGCCCGCATTGAATCGTCGGGATTGCCGGTGTTTCGTTCCTCTGATCGCGCGGTGGCCGCCATTGCCCTCTACATTTCGGGGCGGCTGGCGTCGGTACGCATTCGATCTTCCGATGCCATATCTTTCTGAAAAAAGACAGCCGGGTTGCCTTATTAGGCTCATCGTGGTTCGAGAACCTGATGAGGAACCGGATGACCCGGTCGCTAATCGATTTTTCACACCTTCCTGACAGCCGTTTAATATCCCATCGGTAATCTGCGACCAGTTTGGCTGAATGCGAAAACCGGATCGGATTCTTTCCGGCGCGCAACCCTATTTTCCGCATTGGCCGGGGGACTTCACGAGTGACGAGAAAGATGAACTGAATCAACCGTTAAGCGATGACAGGAGGGAAAAATGAAGGTAATGAAATCTGGAATGATGGTTCGCATGGCAACGTGGGTTGTCGCGATGACCCTCGCGGCAACAGTGGCGATGGCCGATTCGCCGAAATACATTTTCTTTTTTCTTGGCGACGGCATGTCGAGTGCTCAGATTCAGGCGACGGAAGCCTATTTGGCGACCAAGTACGCGATCGATAATGGCTTGCCGGTAGGCCCGAATTCGGGGGAATTGAGTGCCGAGCACCTGTTGAAGGCCGAAAATCGGTTGAACATGAGCAAGATGCCCGTGCAAGGGATGCAGACGACCTACGACGCCTTTGCCCTTCAAACCGACTCGGCTTCTTCGGCTACGGCCTTTGCCTGCGGCCTCAAGACCCGAAGCGGCGTGATTGGCATGAATGACGTCAAAACCGAGAGCTACAAAAGTGTGGCTCAACTGGCCCACGAGGAGGGTAAAAAAGTGGGGATCCTCAGCAGTGTGTCCCTGGATCACGCCACTCCCGCGGCGTATTACGCCAGTGTTCCCAGCCGCGGCGATATGAACGGTATTGCTACCCAGATGGCCGAGTCCGACTATGAATTTTTTGGCGGCGGCGGGTTGGCTCAACCCGAATCGCCCAATAATATTTGGGATCTGCTCGCTGCGAACGGTTACGAGGTGCGCAACACGCGCGAGTCGATTCTATCCCTGAAGGACGCGAGCAGGGATAAAGTGGTATGCATCAATCCCATCCTGCCGGGTGCCGCCGCTATGCCGTATGCGATCGACCAGCCTGTCGAAAACCTTTCCCTTGCGGAGATGACGGAAGTGGCGATTGAGAACCTCTCGGACAACCGGTGGGGAAGGGGCGGAAAGAAAGGGTTTTTCATCATGGTCGAGGGGGGCAAGATTGACTGGGCCTGCCATGCCAACGACGCCATGGCCACTATCGGTGATATGATTGACTTTGATAACGCGATTGGCGTAGCACAAAATTTTTATAAAAAACACCCGGCGGAAACCCTGATCATCGTCACCGGCGACCATGAGACCGGCGGCATGACCGTCGGGCATGCCACCACGGGATACAAGGCGTACTATGACCGATTGCTCGGTCAGGTCAAGAGCTTCGAGAACTTTGAGGCAGCCGAGTGGGCCGAGCATAAAGCCGCCTACGGCCCCAGTTACGACTATACGCCGGCCAACAACCTCGCGAGCAATGGGGATATGGTCGATTTGATGCTGGACGTCTTTGGCTTGGACTATGATGCCCTGAATGCTTATCAGAAAGAAAAACTTGAGGACGCCTATGACAAATCCATGTGCGGAACCAACGACAACAGCACGGACGAAAACAAACTGCTCTATGGCGGATATAACCCGATCATCGTAACGATTACGCATATTCTTAACGAGCAGGCCAGTATCGGCTGGACCTCATACTCCCACACTGGCGTGCCGGTTCCGGTTTTTGCTCAGGGCCGTGAAGCCGCGCGGTTCGCCGGTTTTTATGACAACACGGATATCGCCAAGAAACTCGCCAGGGTGATGGACATTCGTGAATCTCTTCCGGTGGCAAAATAACCGATTAATTTTTTTTAGCTTATTTAATTGACTGACAAAACGGCGCCGTTTTGAACATGGGCGCCGTTTTTTTGTCGAACGGTTAACGGGAGGCCGAATGACCCATTCGCAGCGGGACTTGCTATTTTCAATCGTTATTGCGGCCGTTTGTATTGGACTTTTCTTTATCGACATAACGCATATTCCGAGTGGTCAGGCCGGGCTTCACGCGCGCGGCCGGATTACCGCGGTTGACAACAGCCATGTGCGCACGAATCTAATCGTCAGAACCGAAAGCCAATTTCTGACCGTGCGGCTTCTGGACGGTCCTTACAAGGGCCGGGATTTGCCTGTCACCAACATGCTCACCGGTAAAATGGAGTTTGATGAGTTCTATGAGATTGGGGGGATCGTGCTCGTAGAATATGACGTTGTCGAAGGAAAACCCGGAAACGGTCTGGCCCGTGGTCACTACCGGTTACGAATGCAGATGGTATTGATCGGTCTTTTCGGACTACTCCTGATAGCGGTTGCCGGCGTAACGGGACTCAAGGCCGCTCTTTCCTTTATCTTTGCCGCCATGGTGCTCTGGAAACTTTTTTTCCCCTTGCTCCTGGCCGGATATCCGCCGCTTATCACCGGTCTCTCCATCGTCACCCTGCTGATTGGGGTGATCACCTTCTCGGTGGGTGGCTTGAACCGGCGGGGAATGGCCACCTTTGCCGGTTCGATGCTGGGAGTCTTGCTTACCTGCGGGCTTGCGGTCTGGTTCGCTCACGCCTTTCGCCTTCATGGGGCCATCCGGCCTTTTGCCGAGGCCCTTCTCTATTCTGGGTACCTTGATCTGCGACTGACCGATATCTTTATTGCCAGCGTGTTTATTGCCTCCTCGGGCGCTGTCATGGACCTTGCCATGGATATCGCCGCCAGTATGGACGAGATCAAACGCAAGCACCCCGGTATCGGCCTGGTGGAACACATTCAATCGGGGTTGCGCGTCGGGCGGGCGGTTGTCGGCACCATGACCACTACCCTGTTGCTGGCCTATTCGAGCAGTCACATCACCCTGTTCATGCTTTTCATGGCCAAGGGGCTGCCCGCGGCCAATATACTCAATGCACCGTTTGTGGCCGCCGAAGTGCTGAATATTCTGGTGGGTAGTTTCGGACTCATCGCAGTGGCGCCTTTTACCGCGGTTGTTTCCGGCCTGATTTATCGGACAGGGCGGTCCGTGAATGGGGCTGCTATCCAAACTATTCAAGGTGAGTTGGCAGGGAATAAGTCAGGCTCTGAATAGGCATTGCACCCATCACTGCCATGACTGGGGTACACCCTGAGGCGACGGATTAACAAGACATTGAATGTCCTTAGTGGCCTTGCGGCTGTCGCGGGCCGTGATCGATTTGACCGGCTTTGTTTAATGGTTATGTTTCTACAGGCAACGCCAATGCACAACAAAACAATGAGAAACAAAAAAAGATTAAAAAAGAAGTGTTCGGTGCAAGGAATGAATAAGCCGCTAATAGACCCTTTACCAGAAACATGCACGCTTTTGCGTGTATATTCGCCGAAGGTGAAAGATGGCTTTTATGCATCTCAGCATCCGGTTTTGCCGGATTAGGAAGGAATTAAACATGAAACAGCTCAACATAATGGCCGTCATGTTGGCCGCGATGTTTTTTTCGATTGTTGCGATCGCGATGGCTGCGGATATGCCCTCGCATGAGGGACACGGGAAGGACATGATTCAACCGCCCCCTGAACAGGATGCCGCCGGTGCCATGACGCACGATCAACAGGAAGCTTCGGGGGCAGGGGTGGTGGATAGTAAAATGGATCATGACCCTCGTATGGGGGAGATGATTCGGAATGCCACTGTCGAAGGATTTCAATTTACCTACCATCTGATCGATATGCGCGAGAAAATGAAGGAAATGAATGCAGCGGGCCATGGCCATGAAATGAACGCAACCCATCATCTCATGGTGTATATCGTCTCACCGGAGGGGACGCCCGTCACCGACGCCAAGGTCGGATATTTGATTGAAGGGCCGGGCGAAACCACCCAAAAAACAATGTGCATGCGCATGAACGATGGTTTCGGCGCGGACATCAGTTACGGGGTCACCGGAGAGTATACGTTAACCTGCAAGGCCGTTGCCGGTGACGTGAAGCTGATGGATAAATTCATCTATTCCGTAAAGTAAAGGTAACCCGGTTCTTTCGCGAGTCGCGAATGGTTTCGAGACTCGCGGGAGTGCATTCAGCGGAATGACGGCCTTCCGATTACAACCAATTCAGCAAGCCGAAAAGTGTTTTTGGCGCGACTTTTTCCAATCCCGGTACGCCATTGATGACAGCACAGCAATTCTCGGTGAAATTTTTTTACCGCAGATATGCGTGGTTCAGAGCAAGACTGAAAATTATTTTTCGCAAAGTCAATTTCAAAAAAAATCATAACCATTTGATATAATTGTAAATATTTCGATAGACTTTTCCTGTTAAATGCTGTATACATTTTAGCAGGTTATAAACGTATACCCAGGGAAGCGTCTAGTGCATGTGAAAAAACATCTGAGCTTTGCCGCATTAAAGGCCTCCATGGCCGAGCACTTCCGGCAAATCCAAGATCCCCGCCAGCCGGGGAAAGTGGATCATTGCATGCACGATGTGCTCATGAGCGGCTTTGCCATGATGTTTTTCCAGGATCCGTCCCTCCTCGCCTTTCAAAAAAGATTGCAAGACGGCATCCAGCAAAACAATCTTTCCAAGATCTTCGGCGTCGATTCCATTCCCAAGGATTCCCAAATGCGGGAGATCCTCGACGGCATCCCGACCGAAACGTTCGGCGATATCTTCCCGGATTTTTTAAGCCGCCTCCAACACAGCCGGCAACTGGACCAATATCAGTTCCTGGAAGAAAAATACCTGGTCCCACTGGACGGCTCCGAATATTTTTCCTCCGAAAAAATAAGCTGCCCCTACTGTTTGAAGACCGAGCCTTCCAAGGGGAAACCGCGCTATCATCACCAAATCCTTCAGGCCGTCATTGTCCATCCCGACATGCGCCAGGCAATTCCCCTTTTTCCGGAACCTGTCCAGAACTCAGACGGATACACCAAGCAAGACTGCGAGACGAACGCGGGCAAAAGAATCGTTGAAAAAATCAGAAAAACGCACCCCAAACTCTCCATCATCATCACAGGTGATGACCTTTACTCCAAACAGCCGTTTATCGATGCCGTCAAGGAAAACGGCATGTCCTATATCCTCGTAGCTAAGCCCACCGATCACAAGATTCTGTTCGAGTGGGTCGCCGAGATCACCGCTCTGGGCGAAGATGAACATCTTGAATTCAAAGATCTTAAGGGCCGGCGCCACAGGTACCAGTGGATAAACGACGTACCGCTCAATGGATCCCGGAATGCCGATCAGGTCAACTTTTTCCAGTACTGGCTCATCGATAAAAAGGGAAAAACCACTTACCACAACAGTTGGGTAACTGATTTACCCGTCTCCAGCAAAAACATCCGGGACATGGTGAAAGGCGGCCGCGCCCGGTGGAAAATTGAAAACGAAACCTTCAATACCTTGAAGAACCAAGGCTATCATATTGAGCACAATTACGGACACGGTCAGCAGTATCTTTCGATGAACTTTTTTGTCCTGAACCTGCTCGCGTTTTTTGTCCATCAGATCCTTGAACTGTGCGATCTGCCATATCAGCAGTGCCGCACTAAGTTTTCATCCCGAAAGGAATACTGGAATCAATTGCGATGCACTTTCCGAATCATCTTGTTCCGGGACTTTAACCATATGCTGGATTATATATTTGATCCGCCAATGGTAAGGGCTCCGTAAGATTATGTCCTCGCCACCCCCCTTCCTTACCTTTTCCGATGCGATGAATCGCGTCGTAGAGGGCGGAGCATTCTGAAATTTCTTGGAGACACCCTCCCTGTTTGCATTTTTCCCATCTCACACATCCGTATGGGGTTATCGGACGGTTCAATTTCAAGCTCGCCGTGATAAAATAGCAGTGCCCATGCCGAAACCGACCCCAAAATGACCTTGCCACCTCTTCACCGAGAATCGCCCGGGTGAATTGATAAGATTTTTACTAACAGCAAAACATATGGTAAAAACAAAGGCTGTTGGTGATCCGGGGTGAGATGAGCCCAACCGGGAAAATACCTAAGCGTATGGCGAGGATTGCAAATTGCGCCCGAGACGGAGACCGACACAAATAAGATGTTTTGAAACCGGCGCATAACACATAACCTCATAACACTTCATTGGGTAAAGCGGGGCGCATGATGGAATTCGGGTTAACAGGAGAGCAACAAAAATTTTTAAAAGAGGTCGCGCAATTTTGCGAGGCGGAATGTGGGGCTGTTCCTATCGAAGAACTGGAAGAAAAGGGGGTTGATCCGGAGGCGCTGGAGGCCAAAATCGCCGCCAAGGGATGGTACGGCCTGCCATATCCAAAGGAATACGGCGGCATGGGGAAGGGATATTTTGATATCGGGCTTCTGATTGAAGAACTAGCTCGGGGGGGATATCCCTATCCGGGAAGACTGCAACTGACCACCATGATCGGACTCAATATTCTGAAAAACGGTACGCGGTCTCAAAAGCTGAATATTCTGCCAAAGGTTTCCAGGGGGGAGTCGACCCTGTCCATCTCGGTGACGGAACCCGATTCCGGGTCGGATATCGCCTCGCTGAAAACCAAAGCGGTGGAAAATAAGGGGGGATACCTTCTGAGCGGTCAGAAATTGTACAACTCCTGTTCGGCCGGAGACAAAAATACCATCATGGTGGCGGCCAGGACGGATGCCACGGTGCCGGTTCACAAGGGGCTGACCATGTTTCTGGTGCCCGCGAACAGCCCCGGGTTGACCTTTCGCCGGTTACACTCCATGGGCCGAAAGATCGGAGGGCTCTATGAGGTGTTTTTCGATGATGTCCGGGTTCCAAGGGAGTCCGTTCTCGGCGAAGTCAACAAAGGGTGGGCGGTTCTGACCGGCGGCTTCAACGTGGAAAGGGCTATCATATCCGCGGGACTTATTGGATTTGCACGGCGTATGTTTAACGACCTTCTCAAAAATGTAAACGATCGGTACGGCCCTTCCGTGAATCCTGAACGCCGCGGCGCCGTGATGTGCCGAGTGGCGGAATTTGCGTCCCAAATTCAGGCGGCGAAGCTGCTCACCGATCAGGCATTGCGATCGGCAGATAAACACGACCTCTCCATCGAAACGGTCTGCCAGTGCAAAATCGTCGGGAGCGAACTGGTCAAAAAACTCGGTGATTTTTGCGCCGAGGTTGCCGGCGGAAAAGGGTATCTGATGTCCTCACTGGTTCAGTGGTACTTCAGGGAAAGTCGAATTGTAACGATTGGCGGCGGATCGTCCCAGGTGATGAGAAATGTCGCTGGTGCGCAGTTGGGGCTTAAATAAAGGGAGGAGGGGACATGGAACTGGAAGTATATCAGGACCGGCAGATCCTGAAAGATGCCGTAAAAAACTTTATTCAGAGAGACTATTCAGAGGGAATGATCGGGCAACTGGTCCTTCATAGAGAGAGCCTTTCTGAATTCAATCATCAATTATCCAACTTGGACATAACGGGAATCTGCTTTCCCGAGAAATACGGCGGGGTAAACCTCGGCCCGGTTGAAACCGCCATTGTCGTTGAGGAGCTATCCCGTTACGCCATCGATCTGGGCATGGCCCTGGGCCTGAACCTGGCGGCCGGCATGATGGTGTTGAGATACGGCAATGAAAGCCAAAAAAACCATTACCTGCCCGGATTGATCTCAGGAGAAATGACCGCCTGCATCGCTTACACGGAACCGTTTTCTCTCGGCGATGTCGACAACATCAATCACCGCATTGTAGAAGAGAACGAGCATCTGATGATTAACACGGATGCCATCTATTGTGAGCAAAGAGAGTTGTCCAAAGGCATCTTGCTGATACCTGCAAAACAAGGCGGGGAAATCGTTTTTGCCCTGATACCGTTAACCTGCATGAAAGCCGGTGAACCCGTCGACCTGTTGGGAAGGAAAATTCTCGGGCAGATAAAATATGGTCCCCAGGAAATTCGCTGCGGTGCGGCGCATCTCTTCGGCCAGGGGCATGCGATGGTGACCGATCTAATGAACTGGTTGAAATTTTTCAATACGGTATGTTGTGTGGGGAACATGAGAACCGTGGTTGAAAAGGCGATTCAATATGCCAAAGAACGGGAACAATTCGGCAAGCCCATCGGGACATTTCAGGCGATTCAGCATCTCCTTGTCGATGCCAAAATCGGGCTCGACTGCGCCTCGCTTTACGGGAGATGGCTTGCGTGGCTGTTAACAGAAAACGATAACGACTCCCTGCCCATTACCGCGGAAATCAACATGGCCAATGCGTATGTCACGGAAGCATACGTGAACGCCGTTAATACGGGAATGCAGGTAATGGGCGGGTTCGGGTATATGGAAGAAAGCCACATGGAACGATATGCCAGAGACGCGCGAATGACGACCTATGCCGTTGAGGACGGCTTTTCACAGAAGATGAGGGTTGCCGACGCATTGCAGCAAACGCAAGTCCACGCAACCATGAAGCGGAAGGGAGATCAACATGCTTTATCGTTTTGACGGCAAGCAACCGATAGTTGGAGAAACCTCCTATGTCAGCGAGCTTGCCAGCGTCATTGGAGAGGTGATCATCGGGGAACATTGCTATATCGGGCACGGCGCCATATTAAGGGGAGATTACAGCAGAATTGAAATAGGAGACGGCACGTCGGTTGAAGAAGGCGCCGTTATTCACGCGCCTCCCAACGAAGTAAACAGAATCGGAAACCATGTCACGATCGGCCACGGGGTTATGGCACACGGAAAGTCTATCGGTGATCATGCCCTGATCGGCATGGGGGCAGTCATCAGCGTATGGTCTGAACTCGGCGAGTGGGTGGCTATCGGGGAGGGAACCGTTGTCAAACGGGGGCAAATCATTGCTTCCGGAATGGTTGCTGCCGGAAATCCGGCGAGAATCATTCGCGAATTAGCCCAAAGAGATAAGGAAGTCTCAATCAAGCATAACCAACTGTATATGGACACGGCTAAAAAATATTTAAGGTACGGCCTGGAGCCTGTTAAGGCAAGGGAATAAACCGAACGGGCTACGCGTTTCAAAGATCGCATGAACCGTTTTCTCAAACCACACATGGAAATACCTCCCCCGGAGCAACAACGGCTGTGGCGTGGACTGCGATCCGCCCCCCAATTGGGCTTTGTGTAATACGGCGGCACCGCTGTTGCGTTGCTGCTTTGCCACAGGGCGTCGGTTGACTTCGATTTTTTCACGGAAAAGCCGCTCGATAGGAATGCAATATTGTCCATGCTGTCAGCAAGGTTTGCCACTTGTCCCGGGTTGAAATCCTGAATCGGCGACAGACGATTCTTTAGCCTTGAGCAGTTCACCAATGGGTCAGCCGGCTGCGGCCGCATGTAGGCTGATAGGGAAGTTGTGCAGCAGGGAACATTCAGTCTCCGATCATTGGCCATGGATTGCCTCTTCAATCGTCATCCTGTTTAACCCCCTTTTGCGCAAAATAGTGGCTTTGTTTCAGAGCATGGCGGCGGTCCGCTCTGATCTCCCGAATTCGTTGCCATTGCAAATCCCTTCACGGAGAACCCTCCCCCTTTTTTGGAGATTTGAGTTGACTTTCCCGCCAAACATACATTAATACCCTCAAATTGACGTTTTTACCGGTCATAATTATGTTTTTAAATTTTAGAATTGGTGACACATATTCCAATAAATCGCTATTTATTGTCATCTCAACACGATAAAAGTAAACGGCCTTTGGAACACGGCACGCTCGGATGGATACATATGGTTTTGACGGTGGCAACTTTGTTTCTGTGCCCGTATGTGGCAGCAATGGCCGGAGAATCTGAAAACGAGCAAACTTCCCCGTGGCAATTAGAACCGATCATCGTAATTGATACAGCCATCAAAACCAATGCTGGGGAAAACGAGGCGCTTGCAGCACCCTTTGATCTGCTGGGGCCGTCCAACAAGGAAAGCTATACGAAAAAAGGCGTGGAGATTTTTGGCAAGCAGGGCAATATCAATGTGTTTAAGATCGTCGAGATGTCACCGTCGATTAATTACACCGCCGCGGATGCGCTTGGTACAAACGAAAACGGGTTTCACGACTCTATCCGGATAAGAGGCAAAAAACAGACGGGACCGGGGGGTGTCAAGTTGTATGACGGCATGCCGATCAGCGGGAATCCCGGCGGCGGCAAAACGATATTCGACATGGAAAATATCGAAAGCGTGGATTTATACAAGGGTTATATCCCGGTGGATAAGGGCCTTGGCTTTTCAAATCTGGTCGGCAAGGTCGATATGAATATCAAAAGGCCGGACCACGAATTTGGCGCCGATTTGTCCCAGACCGTGGGAAGCGACAACTTATACAGAAGCTTTTTGCGTCTCGATACCGGTGACATGGGGCCCATATCCGGCTTTGGTTCTTTTTCCCAGACGACGAGTGACAAATATAAAGGCGAAGGGGATCTTGAACGGACCAACTGTGCCTTAGGGGGTGTGTGTGAGCCAAACGACAGAATCAAAGCAGAGTTTTTTGTCTCCCACAATAGAGAAGATCACCACAACTACTATAACCTGACATATGCCGAAACCCGGAATTTGGGGCAAAATTTCGATAAGGATTTCAACACCAACAAAGCAAGCGCCAATTACTACGATTACAACAAGCAACACTTTGAGGATACGACGATAGTCGCCAATATCGAAGCGGCGCTGTCCGCGGACTCGAAAATCTCCATCAAACCGTATTATCTCAATGACAACGGCGAGTATTCGTATGCATCGGGAACCAATGTCATCCAGTGGAATATCGATCATGAAGTGTTAGGCGGGGTCTTGAAATACGAAAGAAGCTTTTTCAAACAGCTGACCGCCAAGCTGGGATATTGGACACATCGGCAGCAGCCCCCCGGCCCCCCGTCGGAGCAAAAGAAATTCACGGTGGGTGCAAATGGTCTGACGTACGCAGGATGGGCGGTTCTTGCCGATAACGACTGTCATGATTTTTTCTCTCCGTTTACTGAAGTGAATGGGCAGATGGGCAATTTCATCTATTCCGTGGGAGTCAGACATCTGACCTTCAAGCTGGGGGCGCTTCGGAGCTACACCAATGGCACCAACGCCGAGACAAGCCCGGACTATGATACGGCGATTGCAACCGGCACGCCGGATCCGTGGGCCTGTGTCGATGCGAAATATTTCAGAGAGTGGTTGCCGAGCGCATATCTGGGCTACAACGTGAACAAAGACGCGACGTTCTATGTGGATTATACGAGAACCTACGGGTTGGATGTGAATCTCTTTCCCACCTATGTTCAGCAGCGGGCAAACTTTGTTTCAAAAGGCGTTAGTCTGCAGAACCTTTGGGACGAGCTGGATCTGGAGGTGGCGGACAATTTCGATCTCGGCGTCAAATACAAAATCGGCGATCTTTGCCTGAACCCGAACGCCTTCGTCTCCCTTGTCAAAAACAAGCAGGCAAGGATTTATGACGCCCCCTACAACGTTACCTACCCATTCAATGCAGCGGATGCGATGGCCTATGGTTCCGAGATAGCGGTCAGCGGCGCCCTTTCAAAAACGTGGGACTTTTTGGCGGCGTTGTCCTACAACAAATACTACTTTACGGAAGATTTGAGAACCGCATCCAATACCACCACATCGTCGGACGGCAACCAGGTTCCGGACGCACCGAAATTCATGGCAAAAGCGGCTTTATCCTACAAGATCGCCGGTATTACGCTGACGCCATCGGTTAGATACCTGTCCGAAAGATACGGCGATGTGCTGAACAATGAAAGGGTAGATGCCTCCACAATTGTGGATTTTGATATGTCATACGCGCTCAAAAAGGTGCTTGGCGCACAATCGGTTGAACTTCGCCTTACCGCCACCAACCTGTTCAATCAAAAAGACATCTCCGCCATCAACACGGCGGATGACGCCCTGGCCGCTACCAATACGGCGGCAACCTACCAGACCGGCGCTCCTTTTGGGCTGTATGCCAATGTACAGTTCAAGTTTTAGAACCCGATGAAGGAAAATGGGTCATGATCGAGCTGGATTTTCGAAAAGAGTTGATAGGCGCAGAGGGCCCTTTTGAGCTGAGTGCACGCATCACAATTGAAAAAAACGAAATAGCGGTGTTATATGGCGCCTCCGGCGCGGGAAAAACTACGATATTGCGTTTGCTGGCGGGGCTGGACCAGCCGGATGAGGGTTTCATAAAGGTGAATGGCGCCACCTGGTACCATAAAAACAGCCGCATTCGGTTATCTCCTCAGAAGCGTAGTATCGGATTTGTTTTTCAGAACTATGCCTTGTTCCCGACCATGACCGTGCGAAAAAATCTGGAATATGCCGCGCCACACCGCGATGATCCCGGAATCGAAAAGCTGCTGAAAATGATCGGACTTGAAGAACTTCAGGATCGATACCCCGACAGGCTCTCGGGGGGCCAGCAGCAGCGGGTGGCACTGGCTAGAGCTCTGGTCAGGCGACCCAAAATTCTTCTCTTGGACGAGCCGCTGTCGGCCCTGGATCCGGCCATGAGAGAAAAGCTTCAGGATGAAATTCTTCTCCTTCACAAGAACCTGGATCTGACCATTCTGCTGGTTTCCCATGATCCATGCGAGATCGCGCGATTGGCCACCACAGTGTTGATAGTCGATGGGGGAACCGTCAACACCCTGGAGCCAGTGCCGAGGTATTCGAAAACCAAAAAGGTTTCCCCAGATTCTGTGCTTTCAGGAAAAATTGTCCATATGCGCCGGATTTCCGGGGCTTGGTCCGTGCTCATTGAAGCCGGATCCGCGCTGGTGGAAACCACCCTCCGGGACGAGGAGTTGAAAAAGGGGAAGGCTCAGGTGGAAGATTTCTTAAACGAAATAAACACAACAGCCGAAATCAATCCCAGCACCGTCGACAGTGCGATGGCCCTGTCGAACTCCCCTGAAAAGGCCGCATTGTAGATTTCAAGCGAAAGCGTGTTGGTTTTCCCCACGATATTGCCGCCCAACATCAGGGTCAGACCCACCTCTCCCAAAGACCGGCCGAAGGCCAGGGAAAGACCGCTGATGATGCTTTTCCTGATACTCGGCAGGACGACGTGAAAAAAGGTCTGCCATTCGGATTTTCCCAGGGTGTAGGATGCCTCCATCAGACTGAAAGCCGTTTCCTGAATGGCGGATTGGACGGGCTTTACAATCAACGGCAGTCCGGCGATCAGGGATGCGAGGATTACGCCCCATACCGTAAAAATGATCCGTATGCCCAGGTACTGGGATAGAAAAGATCCGACAGGTCCTCCTTTTCCCAGAATCAACAGTAAAAGAAAACCCAGCGCAATTGGCGGAAAGACCAGGGGAAGCGTAATGGCCAGATCTACCGCCGAGCGCAAGGGCGAGGACTTTTGGCTCAGGTATCTGCCGAGCCATACGCCGAGCACGAGTTGCAGCAGCGTGGTGACGGCGGTGACCTTGGCGGTAAAGATCAGCGGAAA
The DNA here is from genome assembly GCA_034003325.1 of Desulfobacterales bacterium. Lineage (NCBI taxonomy): Bacteria > Pseudomonadati > Thermodesulfobacteriota > Desulfobacteria > Desulfobacterales > Desulfobacterales bacterium. The sequence continues at coordinate 63,021 of JAVEYW010000014.1, read as the reverse complement.
AAGAAACCGCTCATCCCTGAAATATTCCCAGATGAATTCGATCATTCCAACTCCCGATGAACACCCGCCCTTTTCAGAATTTCCCCGGTTTCATGATCCGTGGTCATGAAATCAAGAAACTGCCGAATCTCGGGCTTGCCTTCACATCCTTTCAGTACACCGATTACCAAGTAAATGGGGTTGTATCGGGTTTTGTCCACCACCACCCATCCGCCGATCTTGTTCTTGATGTAGATGGCATCGGTGATGTTGATGAACCCCGCCTCGGCATCCTTGCTGATGAGGTAGGATGAGACCTGCGGCAGGGTAGCAACCGTTATGATTTTGTTCTGAATTTTTCCGAGAAGGCCGGTCTTTTGGAGAAACTCGAATGCGGCCCTGCCGTAGATGGCCTGCTTGCCATTGGGAATGGCGATTTTTTCGATTTCAGGTTTATTCAGGTCCTCCGGAGATCTCAGCGTCACATTCTTGCTATATGCCAGCACCAGAACACCCTGCCCGAGAGCCATAAAATCGGCAAATTCCAGGCCGGAGGAGTTCAAAAATGAAAGCTCCCCGACGGTGATGCCGATACTTTCGGCGGCCTTGGCTTGCATGACGATCTGGCCCATATGGCCATAGACCTGATCGATTTTTCGGCCGGTCTTTTGTTCATACCCCTTCAGGATTTCTACCAGCATCCGCCGGTAACCCGCGCCCGCTCCCAGCGTCAGGGTCTCGGTGGCGGCGAGCGAAGCAAAAAAGAAAAAACCGGTGAAGCAGGTTATGATGCTGAGCGCCGTTAATCTTTTGGTTATCATAGACATTTTTATGATTTCAACTTCACCCTTGACCTCAAACCATCCTTTTAAGAGCCGTAAGGGCAATATCTGTTCTGGCCCAGCAAGACGGCCGGACCGGATATGGTGACCCCGAAGAAAATGGTGGGTTTGCCGTCCAACAGCGTGTCCATGGTTCCATTGACTACCGTGCTCCCGGTGGCCACCACCAGGTCACACCACGAGATGTTCTCTTGCGTCTGGTCCGGTCCCTGGATCAGAACACCGAATTTCCTCTGCCCGATGTTGTCCTGGTCAAGGTCTGTAACCCGCAGAGCAAACGTTTTGGCCAATGCCTCCACCATTCGAGGTTGAAAGCCGAGCATGGCGATCCGCGGACTTCCAAAATTTTTCTGGACATGCTTCACCAGATCCGAGGCGCAAAGAGGCGGCGAGGCATCCTTACAGTGGATGGTTTTTTCGATTAAGTTCAAATGACGCATTAAGGCGTTCAGCGCGGCGATAAAAACCGCCCGGCTTCGGTTATCGGTCAATTGCAGGAGCGCCACCTCTTTCACTGTGCCGGAAAAGTTGCCCGGGGTATCCGTAAACGCTTGCCCCCGGCACCCCAGGATTTCCGCTTCCAATAACCGCTCCCGGCCCTTTACCAGAGGGTAATCCTGGTCTTCCGGAACTCCGATGGCCTCCTTTGGCGTCAAGTCGCGGACGCTCACTTGGATCGGAAGCGCCCCGATTTGCTTTTCCTCGATCAGGTCGAGGAATTTGTTTTTCATTTTATTTAAAGCGTTCATAAAACCTCCTGAAATGAGTGGGTCGTATCGTCTCTGTCCCGTTTCATGCCGTTCGAGTCAGATCCGGTCGGGTTTTTATCGTTTCAATGGGCCCATCGGCAACCACTCGGCCCCTCTCCATCAGAACCAGCGTGTCCGTGAGACTCAGAATTTCTTCCAGCGAATGGCTGACGTAAAGAATAGGAATGGAAAACTCCCGGGAGAGCCGCGCAATAAAGGGAAGAACTTCCGCCTTTCGCTCTGCATCCAGGGAGGCAAGGGGCTCATCCATCAGCAGCAGGGATGGGCTGGTTAACAGGGCCCGGCCAATAGCGACCCGCTGTTTTTCTCCTCCCGAAAGTGTTGCCGGCCTTCGAGAGAGAACCGCTTCGATGCCGAGAAGCGATACGACCTGGTCAAGGTCCACATAGCGCTGATTGGCCGGCGTCAACTCCCTACCATAGGTCAGATTGGCGCGCACCGTGAGATGCGGAAACAGGCGACCCTCCTGAAAGACATAGCCGATACGCCGCTTTTCCGGCGGGACGTTGATTCGCTTTTCCGAGTCAAAGAGCGGCGCATCGTTGACAATAATGCGTCCCTTATCCGGTTTTGACAGTCCTGCCACCATATGGATCACCGAGGTTTTTCCGGCACCGGAACGACCGAAGAGCGCGGTCACTCCCGCGACCTTGGAGCGAAATGCCGCATCGATTTGAAAGTCACCCTGGCGTTTTTGCACATTCAGATCCAGCATGCTTCACCCCCTCATCCGGGCGTTAAACCGACGGGTCAGGGTTTCGGAGGCGACCAGCGCCGCCAGGGCAATGACAACGGCAATTACGCATAACCGAAAGGCGCCCGCCTCTCCCCCCGGAACCTGGGTGAGGGTATAGAGGGCCAGGGGCAGCGTCTGGGTTTGGCCTTCAATATTGGAGACGAAGGTGATGGTGGCGCCGAATTCCCCCAGGCTTCGGGCAAAGGCGAGAATCACGCCGGTGATGATTCCCGGTGTGATCAGCGGCAGCGTGATGGTGAAAAAGACCCGGATCGGCCCTGCCCCGAGCGTGCGGGCGGCAAGTTCGAGGCCCCGATCCACCCCTTCCATAGAAAGCTGGATGGCGCGCACCATCAGGGGAAAGGCCATCACGGCGGCCGCCAACGCCGCCCCCTTCCAGTTAAAGGCGATGCTGATGCCGAAGGTGTCGTACAGAAAGGCGCCGATCATTCCCTTCCGCCCCATTAACACCAGCAGCCAATACCCGATCGCGACCGGCGGCAGTACAAGGGGCAGGTGAACTAGACCGTCCACAAGGGTTTTTCCGGGAAAGTCCCGGCGCGCGAGAATCCAGGCAATGAAAATCCCCGGCGGCAGGCTGGCGAGGACCGCCCACCCCGATATCCACAGGCTGAGTTTCAGGGCGTTGAGTTCAAGCGGCGTCATGGAAAGGAGGCTCATCAGCGCATCGAAAACCCGTATTTTTCAAATATGGCCCTGGCTTCCCGGCCCTTTAGAAATGCGAGAAAGGCTTCGGCCGCAGCCGTCTTATTTCCGGCCACCAGGGCTACCGGATACACGATGGGCGGATGCGTGTTTTCCGGAAATATTCCGGCAATTCGAACCTTCGCGGTAATCGCCGCATCCGTGGCATAGACGATCCCCAGTGGCGACTCCCCCCGTTCAACGAGCACCAGCGCCGAACGGACATCGTTTGTCCGGGCAATCCGGTCTTTGACGCTTTCCCAAACCCCCAGCGTTTCCAGCGCTTTCTTTCCATAGATGCCGGCGGGCACATGATCCGGATCTCCCATGGCCAACCGATTCTCACCGAGCGCTCCGGACAGATTCAATCCCGGCAGCATATCCATCTTGAGGGGGCTATCGGCCGGTGCCACCAGCACGATTCGATTGCTTAACAATCCCGATCGGGTCGTGGGATCAATAAGTTTTTTTTCTTGGAGATAATCCATCCACTGGTTGTCGGCTGAAATGAAAACCGCTGCGGGCGCCCCGTTTTCGATCTGCTTTGCCAGCGCCGAAGAGGATGCAAACGATGGGACCACCGCTATCTTCGTTGCGCTTTTAAACCGCTCGCCAATCTCCGTAACAGCGTTGGTGGTAGACGCTGCCGCAAATACCATGACGGACTCGGACGCCGCGGCATGAACCATCGCCTCCGGTAAAAGAAAAAATATCATCAGAGACAGCATGATGAGATACAAAACGGGCTTCAGTTCTTTCCGGTTCATTTCAGTGCCTCCATTGTTACCGGGCCGGTCGGTAAGCTGTAAGTTATAAGCTATATGCTATGACCTATGACCTATGAGCTATGAGCTATGAGCTATGAGCTATAACCTATGAGCAGTTGCGTTTTTTTAAAATAACCCGTAATATTCAATCCTAAAAACGTCAAAAACACGTTAAAAGCTACATTACCCGGTATGACACGTCAATATTTTTTTCATAACCGTCATCGCATCGCATTTTAGGGCACTGCCTGTCGCACCGATGCCGGCCGAAAGGAACCGCCAATGACATCAGAGCAACCCCCTCTCATCTGCCACTTGAAAACTATGCGCCAAGCCAGGGGCTGGACGCAGCATTACCTGGCTGAGCGGGTGGGAATCAAACGGCAGGCGATTTATGACATCGAATCGGGCCGATATGTGCCCAATACGGCCATTGCCCTGGAACTGGCAAGACTGTTGGGATGCAAGGTCGAGGGCATCTTTGAGGTGAACGAGGCGGGAGAGGATCAGCCGCTGACAATGCTTGATCCGCCGACCGGCGGGAGTTCCCGGGTTGCGCTGGCGCGGGTCCGGGATCGCCTGGTGGGGTACCCGCTGGATGGGAAAAACGCGATGATCGACGGGTTTCAGGCCGCCGACGGCATTTTCAAAACGGAAACGCGCCGGGTTCAAGTCCTGTCCGGCAGCAAAATGCTGGAGACAACAGCCCTCCTCCTCGGCTGCGATCCGGCGCTCACCATTTTAAGCGCGCACGTTGCCCGGAAGGCGCCGGGGACGAGAGTTCAATGCCGGTTTGCTTCCAGTCAGTGCGCCCTTGAGGGGCTTGCCGCCGGCAACGCGCATCTGGCCGGATCCCATGTGCACAATAAGGATACCCATCAGTCCAATGTGAGTTTTGCGAAAAAATGGCTGAAGGGCGCCAAAGGCGTGATGATCGGGTTTTCCAGAGTCGAAGAGGGCTTGATGGTCGCGCCGGGAAACCCCTTGGGCATTCGCAGTGTAAGCGACTTATCCGGAAAAGGCGTCCGGCTCGTGAATCGCGATCCCGGCGCCGCCCTTCGAATTCTCCTGGATGATTACCTTTCCCGGGCGGGCATTCCTACAAGCGCTGTTACCGGCTACGACGATGAGGTCAAAAGCCATGCAGAGGGGGCTTATCGGGTCCTCTACCGGAAAGCGGATGCAGCGCTCGGCCTTCGGGCCGTGGCAGACGCATGCGGGCTTGATTTTGTAACGATTGAATCGGTCGGGTGCGATCTGGTTATTCCGAGTGACGTCGTCTCACACCCAGCGGTGAGCGTTCTTCTCGATATTCTGCAATCCCGAAGCTTTCACCGGGAACTCTCCTCTCTGCCCGGTTATGATGCCGCTCAAACCGGCACGCTGATTGCCGAGATGTAAAGTCGAATCTCCGCCGGAAGCACGGCCTGTTAAAACCGCAGCTGAATGGGAAGAGTTAATAGTGGTATCGGAGCTGTGCTATTTCAATAGCATTTTCAGAAGCTTTGTAGATAAATCGATGCTCATCAGTAACACCGTGGACGGCAAAGCCTCCGTATCTCTCTACGCAAAGGAAGGCAATGGTCTGGATTAGCCAGAACCAACTGGCCAAACTTTTTGACACCTCCAAATAAAATGCTGGTCAGCTATAGCTAACATACTGAAAGAAAATGAGTTAGATGAAAAATCAGTTGTAAAGAATTTCTTTACAACTGCCGCCGACAGACGGAAACGACTATCAGGTCCCTTTCTTCGGTCTTGCCATCCTGCACGATGGCGCCTGTTTGCAGGCGTTTTTATTTTCTGGGCTTTACCAGCCAGCAGTTTGCTGACGGTTTTGCCATTGGCCTGAATCTCTATTTCTATTTTTTGCGCCATTTCAAGAGCTGTCTCGTTGGCCGCTTTCATTTTTGTAATAATATCAATTGAACTCTGGATATCTGCATACCCAGCGGAAGTCACACCGATCCAAATGATCAGGAAACTTAAGATACCCATTGTTTTCGTCATCATATCTTCTCCTATCTATTCGTTAAACCTGGAAAACGATTTGTCCAGCGCTTCCTGCATCTCCAAAAGGGGCTTCTTCGTGTCCTTTCCGGCAGTATTTGACTGTCGAGATTGTTTATATTTTTCCCACAGCGCCACTCTTTTTTTGCGGAGTTGTTCGAGTTCCCGCTCTATGCTTGTTCTCTTTTGCCCTTCCAACTTGATCGCCACCGCTTTGAGTTTTTCATATCTCAGGAGGCACGTTTGAATTTCCTCATCCCATTCGCCGTTGCACGGAGCTTTCGGTGCCATGTTTACCTCCCTGTTTACAATCGAAAATAACCTACATCCGTTCGATATTATATTTTAACTGACTGATTTCGATTCCTAAACTGACGCATTGCTTGCCCGCCAGGCATAGCTCCGCGTCATTTTCTTCCAGGAAAGTTTTCAACTGATGCCCCCCTTTTTTTAACGCTACCGTCCAGCGCTGGTTGGTCTGATCAAACGCAACCTTGACATCAATTCCGCATTCACCAATATCCGGATAGATCTCTCTTATTTTTTGACATAGTGTTTCCTTATCGATCATGGAAGCCTCCTTAGGGGTTTAACAGGTGGTTATTCGGCCATCCGTCGGGTGGCCTTCAAATCCCTAAGACTTCAAAAGCGCCGCAGTCTTTAACATCAACGTAAAGCAATATCAACGGTGTGGCTATGGGGTCTTTAACGTATTTGTATTTCCCTTTTCCAGGAGTCACTCGACTTTCCTGAATACGAGACCGCGAATACAGCATGGACCCCATATACATTTGACGCCGAACGGATATCCTCAAGAGAGAGGGGCATGATTTAAGCAGGCTGCTCTGAAACCGAAATCATCATCTCTAGGAGGATAGCGCTTATGAACAACTTCGTGACGCTGGAGCTCGAGGATAGTGAGGTCCGATTTACCCCGGACGGCCGCATCGCCGTAGTGGATGCGATAGCTGCACTGAGCGATGAAATCGAAGCGCCAGACATCATATGGGAGGAACTCAAGCGCACCCATCCGGAAATCAACCAATGCTGCAACGAGTACGCCTTTTCGGAAAAAGAGACAGCCGTAGTTGCCGATAGTGAAGACTGGATGCGAATTCAGTCGCTTCTGCTGGATCATCTGATTGATAACGATGACTGAAAAGATCGCTCAAGTCAGCGCACTGTCGTCAACTCTTCAGCCGCGCCTCATAGCATTTCCGCTCGGTGTAGCCTGCCGTCTCTTCATCGTAAACGGCCTCATTCGCGTGAATCAATTTTGGCGGCCCGTCCCAGGCGCCGCATGCCAGAACTTCCGGATCCCCCCAGGTTGAATGGGAGCTTGCAAGCCGCACAATTTTTTAACCGCATCAATCCCTTTTGCCTTCACCGGGCGACCTTGAGAGGGCAATGCCAATTCGCAATAAACCGGCAGATGGTCTGAAACGATTGGTTTTTCATTATCTTCCGGCACGCGGACCGATGTGGGGTGGAAATGGGGTGAAATGAAAATATGGTCGATTCTGAGCAATGGACGGTGTGATGGAAAAGTGGCTTTGGGTTGGGACGGCAATGCGGCCAATGGTACCTCGAAAAAATATTGGGATAGTTTTTTATACACAAACGACTGGGGGCCGGCTTTGAAGTCGCCGCACTGGATCAACGGGAGGCTGTTTCTGTGCGGTGTTATGATCCAGTCTTTCACGAGGATTTCCTGAATCTGAAGCCGCCTCTCCCACATACTCCAACCGGGGGCATGAAAGGCCGTCCATTTGAAGCAGAACGATTCCGGGGCCTTTTCCGGCATTATTGCATGGCGATATGCCGAGCATGCCGGAGAGGTGCTCATTTTGAAAGATCGCAACCACTGTATCCAGGCCCGTTTGAGGCGATGCAAATGATCCATAATAGCCTGCATCAACGTTCCCCGTTTACCAGGGGATGGGTTGCCTCTCCCGGAAAAAGCCCCCTGTGGGCCCGTCATCGGGGAGGGTGGCCAGCCATACCGGGGTATCCGCGCCTTCCGCCGGTGACAGCGGGGCCTCTCTGCCGCCGAGATCCGTTCTTACCCATCCGGGGCAGGCGGAGTTGACAAGAATGTTGGTGCCGCGCAGTTCATTGGCCAGCAGGATGGTAATGCCGTTGAGAATGGTCTTGGACAATCGGTAGGCACCGGCCGTGACCGATTGGTATGAGCTGTCCGGATTGGCCATGTCATTAAGAGACCCCAAGGTGCTGGCCACATTGACGATTCGACCGTAAGCGCCGGCCTTCATGATGGGAATGGCGGCCTGGCTCAGCAACAGTGGGCCGAAAGTATTGGTTTCAAGGGTGTTTAGAAATATGGTTTTGTCAAGATTGAGAATGCTGGTTTCGGAATCGATCAGAATTCCTGCATTGTTGACCAAAATGTCCAGCCGCCGGTAGGTATCCTTTATTTTCCCCATGGCGGCTTGAATGGCCATGGGATTGGTGACATCGATCTCGATCATCTTCGCCGGTAGATTTTCGGCCGCCAGTTTTTGTTTTGCCGATGCGCCTTTTGATGGGTCTCTAACCCCCATCAGCACCTCTATCCCCTGTTGGGCGAGTTTCCGGGCAATTTCAAAGCCAATTCCTTTATTGGCACCGGTTACCAGTGCGATTTTATGATCGTTATTTGTCATGGGTATAACCTCCTTTTTATTGTCCGAGCACATCCCAGTGGCATCAGCGGTTCGGCAATCGGGTTATTGTGAGTCCCGGGGGTGCCGCACTCACCTCAGCCGGGGGTGGGTGCCAACAGGACAGGTCGGTTGAATTGCGCCAATTCCCGTTGCTCAAAGTTCGGTACCGCCACCGTTACGTTCACAGCCTGGGGGTTGATTTGTGTCTTGAGATTTACCGCCAGGCCCTCCGGTACAGAGGTGAAAGCGACTGTCAGTGCCCCGCCGGGCACGGGGGTTGGACCGAATTCAATGGACTCCCCTTTTTTCAGCCACTCCGGGAAGACGCCGGCCCCCAGGATCACCTGGTCGGCCTCTTCTCTTACGAACAAATTCCGAATCATCATCACCCACTCCGCCGCGGCCCATCCATGCTGACCGTCCCCCATGCAACCGCCGCCGGTGAGGGGATGAATCGCCTCCGGCCATTCCATTGACCGGTGGGGGAGGCAAGTTCGGCGACGGTATCAATCAGCGCCTTAAATCGGGGATCACCAAGGGCCAGGGTGCCGGCTACCATCGGATCTCCGATGGGCATCAGCCGTAACGGATAATCCGCCACCATGGAACCGATGGCGCCGGCATCCATTCGTCGGTAGGGAGAGGCCGGTATGCGCCCTTGATCAGAGCTGTCAGCATCTCCTGCCCAACAGGTCGGCCGGTGACCTGTTGATAACGACCCCATATCCAGAGAACCTGACCGTTTGAATCCCACTCTCCTGCTTGAGATTGAAAATAACCGGAAAATTTCTGCCGTTCGGGAAAAACCGCTGAAAGCAGCCGGATTAATATAGTTGAATGAAGATTCAGGCGGTTAGTGCATTATTCTGAATTCTGGCTCCTGAATTCTGTATTCCTGAGTAGTCACCGTTAATTTTAGTATTTTCCTCTCCATTTTTGAATAAAGGCAATCATGGATTTTGTGTGTGATAAGGGTGTATACGCCAACATCGTGAGAACAAGATGCCGAAGGCATCGTACACCGTTAGATAAAAGGCGCAGACAGGCTTCCGCAATGCCGGGAGAAATAAACAAAATGGTTTGACACATAATGCCCGAAATTTTTGATCCATGCGGGGCCGGTTGTTTTGGATTACGGTAAATCCCGTATTTACGATAATGATGACAGGCATTATATTGAAAGTATGATAACGGCGGAACCATTACCGCCGGAAGGTTACAACCAAAGAAAGGAGGTCTGTCATGTCCGAAAAAATACCAAGCAGAGACATCACGGGTGTTTGTGAAGGAGAATGCCGTGATCGTGTCCTGGAGGGAATGAGATCACGACAGTCAGCCCTTGAACATATAAAAGTGGCATCACCGGATTTCTATCCAAATGCGCCGAATGCCTGGAAGAGGAAAAGCCCTCCAGGATGGCTCGGCGGCCATGTCTGATTATTGAAATGGTAATGGGCCTGGATAGCTACTTTTGGTGATAAAATTTGCCGGATTCGAGGGTCAAACCGGCGGCGTTTTGCCGTTTTGCGGATTTGACGCTCGAATCCGCATCAAACATAGCGTTTTCCAAAACAAAGCGATCTATCTTTTAGATACAACGATGGAGATTGGCCTATTACGCGCCAACGCTGGTCAGGGCCACTTCTTTTTTGCCGATTTTCCTTAAAAAACAGCACGGTTCAGTTGCCGCCAGGATTTGATTGATCAAATTCTCAAGGTAGGCATATGCGCTGACGCTTTTGGCAATGCAATCGCGTATTACAGGTTTTCAATGGATTCCGGCGCCCGGTGCCCAAAATGGGACGAAAGGGAGGCTTACAGGGTACTACTAATGCGGTCAGAAACCGGTCAACTCCAATCAGCTGGTGCGTTGGGTGGTGAACAAGGAAAGGCACGCCAACAAGATACAGGAGGCTGTTTATCAGTATTTTATGGCCCAGCGGATAAAACCGGATACTGATAAATATGTCGAAAAATTGACCCTGCTGCACAAGATCCTGATCTCGGCAATGAAATACAAACAATCCACGGACACGGGCCAGGTGAAAACCTTGCGCGGTTATCTGAAGTCATTTGAAACGCTTTATTTCGGCCATTGCCATAAATAGTTAGTTCCCATCCATATTCTGGATGGGAACTATTGAAAAATAATCGGCTGTTGGAGTTTTATCCTTGACGGCTTTTCGGGTGTTCATGATCACCTCTTAAACGTATCTCCCGCCACTACCCCCAAGTGGGCCAATTGGGGGTCGGCTGCCTTAAATGCCACGGCTGGATCCGTATATTTCGAAACTAGATACCTGTCCGGGATTAGGACGGCGATTTTACTCATATTGTATTCTCCATTCTCGGTGTCATCGGTTGTCGCGAGCGATTTGGGGCCGCATTGAAAATGGCCCGCAACCGGTTAAGTTTTATTCCTGTACCCATGTTTGGGCAGTATCCTTTTCATGTGTGTCAAAGTAACGCACTTCGGCTTTGGTAAACGGTGCAATAACCAGGGGGAAGCCCTTCTGCCAGTTCCGGTCCCCAACAATCGCCAATCGTTTGATATCACCGAAGTGTCGGACGCTGAATTTGGTGTCCTCCCAAAAGGCGCCTAAGGTCCACCCCTTGAAATCGATCAATTGAACCAGAATGCGGACATCTTTATTGTTTTTCAGAATATAGTTCAGTTGCGGGACAAACGCTTCATAATCTTCTTTGGTCAGCTCACCGACAAATTTTAGTTGTATAATTTTTTTGCCGTTTATATGTCTAAGATCTATTTCGTTGAATCCGATCGTCATAATTCCTCCCTGGCTGAATGGTTTGATTGGGTTCAGGCCATTGACGGATGGCGGTGCCGGCCCGCGTGCGGAACCGGCAAGTGCGGTCTACTTTAAAAAGACCTCGGACCATGTGGCAAAGTCTAATAAATATTACGTCCTGGGCCAATAAGGTGAATCCGGTATTTTGTGGGGGATCGAACGGGGGGACATTTTGACGGGAAGGCGCGTTTGCCGGCATGGCAACGGGCATATACATGAAGGAATTGAAATTAAAGCATGCATATACCCGCTGAGCGTTTAGGGCAATGGAATGGTCCGGTGCTCGCCTGTGCAATTCACCCGGAATTTGACTCGCCCTCGGTTACGATTTCCAGAGTCCCTGAAGATTGCAGAATTCTCGGGCGGTAATTTGTTCGGCATCCACCATGAACCGGGCTTCCGGGGCCATCCCCGGCGCTAGGAACTGACGGTTGGCTTTGCCGTCCGCAATGATTTCGATCCACTCGATAAAATGTTTTTCTTCCATGGTATGAAATACAAGTTGTATCAGAAAGTTGTATCTATAAGTGATGCTTTTTAAGAGATGAACATCTGCCGGCCGTAACCAACTTTTAAATGGTAATGACCTTGTCGGCCAATTGCATGGCCGTGATGATATCGAGCATATTGGTTGTTTCGCCGACTTGCTTTTTTTCAAGGAGATTAAAATGGGTCAGACAGGTTCCGCAGACCAGAATCTTGAACCCTCCGTTTTCCAGGGACTTAAGATCATCGAGCACTTCTGAATCGTCGATGGCGAGCTTCACGCCGTTATTGACGAATACCAGCCGCCATAGATCAGGTCCCATTTCTTTGAGGGTTCGAAGAAAATTGACCATCAGCTTCATACCCAGCGTATCATCGCCGAAGCCCATGCGGTCCGTGGTGCACAGGATCATGATCTTTTTGATATTCGCCGATGTTTCGGCAAGGGTCACGTCATGCGTTTCCGGCGTTGAACCGCCTGAACCCATGACCCAATAGTCGGCCCCGTGTTGTTCAAGCGTTGTCCGATATCCTTGTGACTCCAGGAAGCGTTGCACATTTTGCTGGGAAGCCGCATTGTCCAAAACGACTTTCACCTGATCGGGGTTTTCCGATTGGAGCGTCGCTTTGGTTTGAAGCACGGGCCCCGGGCAGGCCAATCCCCTGGCATCGATCTCTTTCATAAACGCTCCTGTTGCGTATTCATATGGCATGGGTTCATAATATGGGTTCGGGGGCAAATAAAGGTAAAAACCATGCGAATGTCCTTTGATTTATTCCTCTCACGGGCCGAATAAGGATGTCAAATTTTAAATTTCGATAGGTATCGTTATTTTTATAGAGATTACCAATATATAGACAGCGCCATGTCGAACCGGAAGGCCGCGTAAGCCCATGACCTATCGGTCAAGTGGCGGTTGCGGGCGATGATAGTTGTCCCCGGTCATATAACTCTATCAGTTCTTAAAGTCCCAGGTTTATAAAAAGGTAATCGTCCCGCTGCAATATGTGATTCTCCAATAACGCCTGAAGAATTCCCAGCCCGAATGAGGCGCTGCGGATTCCGCCGCTGGAAAGTGCGATACCCAGAGTGGGCTTGCCATCGTCAATACCGAGCGCTTTTTTTTCTGTTGCGATTACCGCTTGGTCACTTATTGGTTTCATGTTAAACAGCTTCCGTAACGCTTGCGAAATGATAGGCGCTTTTGCGGCGTCTTGATATCTATTCTATAATTTGTGTGGATCCGATCGATGCGGGACATGAAATGCTGCGCTTATCATAAGGCACCTCCTTAAGGAAAAGCGGGCGTTCATTTCCGGGCGGCACCTTGAATGCGCTTGTGATTTATGGAAAATTTTTTTATTAAAAAATCAGTAATTTGTCAAGAAAAGAAGAGAAATTCGAGGAGAAAAAGAGCGCATAGAACTTGCTTTTACGTGAAAGCTGAGATAGCGTCTTTCGAAATTTTACCGGTAACATCGGGGTGTTGGTTTGGATTTTAATCCATGCATGAAACATAAACTGGTACGAAAAACCGTCCGGTCCTTTGCGGAAACCGAACTGGGGCCTATTGCGGCCGAAATCGACCGGGATGCGATCTTTCCCAGGGACGTGGTCGAAAAAATGCGGCCTCTCAATTTTTTCGGGCTTCAAATTCCCCGGGAATACGGTGGCGCACAGTTGGACAGCATCAGCTATGCCATTGTCGTTGAAGAAATCTCGCGGGTCTGTGCGGCAATGGGCCTGTGCATTACGGTGCACAACAGTGTGGGGGCTTACCCGATCGTGAAGTTTGGCACGGCGGCGCAAAAACGCCGGTTTCTCCCAGCGATGGCCAGCGGCGAACGAATCGGCGCCTTTTGCCTCACCGAAGCCAATGCCGGATCCGATGCCGGAGCGGTGGAAACCCAAGCGGTCAAGGAAAACGGCAAATGGGTGATTAACGGCACGAAGATTTTTGTCACCAACGGCGGGGTTTGCGGAACGGCCCTGATCTTTGCCGCCGGTGTCACGAAAGATTCAAAAAAATCTACCAATGTGTTTGTTGTGGAAAAAGAGACGCCCGGTTTTTCGGTGGGTGAACGGGAGGACCTCTGCGGCATGCGGGCCAATCCGGTTTCGTCCCTGTTTCTTGAAAACTGCCGCCTGCCCGACAGCCACCTGCTCGGGCAACCCGGAGACGGTCTGAAAATCGGTCTCGTGACCCTGGATACCGGCCGCATCGGCATTGCCGCTCAAGCATTGGGGATCGCTCAGGCGGCCTATGACGCCGCCCTGAATTATGCCAAGGAGCGCCAGCAATTTCAAAAACCGATCGCCTCGTTTCAGATGGTTCAAAGTTATCTTGCGGAAATGGCGACCGAGATCGATGCGGCACGCCTCTTGTTGTACCGCGCATGCGCTTATAAGGACAACGGCCGGCCCTTTAGCGGGGAAGCCGCCATGGCGAAACTCTTCTGCAGCACGGTCGCCGGCAAGGTGACCGGACTGGCCGTACAGATTCACGGCGGCTACGGTTACAGCAAGGAATACGATGTGGAGCGGTACTTCAGGGACGCAAAGGTCACTGAAATATATGAAGGTACCAATGAAATTCAGCGCATGGTGATCGCCCGCGCGCAATTGAGTCAGTTGAAATGAGGATCGCGTGAAACTGGTCGTTTGCATCAAACAGGTTCCCATGGTTTCCGAGCTGCCCTGGGATTCAAAAACCCGAACACTCAAGCGGCATCTGGCTGAAGGAATGATGAATCCGGCCTGCCGTCACGCGCTGGAAGCGGCCCTGCAACTCAAACGAAACGATACCGAGATCACGGTGTTGACGATGGGGCCGCCCATGGCGGAAGAGATTCTGCGCGAAGCCATTGCCCTGGGCGCAGACCGGGGGCTTCTGATGACCGATCCGCGCCTGGCCGGCGCCGATACCTTTGCCACCTCCCGCGCGCTGGCCCTGGCGATTCGAAAATACTGCCAGGATTTCGACCTGGTCCTTTGCGGCTGCCAGACCAGTGACAGCGAAACCGCCCAGGTCGGTCCTCAATTGGCGGAAGAACTTGATGTTCCCGGTGTGGCGTATATTGAAGCGCTATCGATTGACCGGAGCCTGTTAACGGTCAGGCGGGTCTGCGACAATTTCCTGGAGGAACTCGAGATGGATCTGCCGGCCCTGGTGACGGTTTCCACCCGGCAGTTTTACCCCCGATATGTGCATATGGCGGGAATTGAGGATGCCTTCAACCGGGCGGATATTTTTAAAATAACAGCCGATGATCTTGGGCTTTCCCCTGAGCAAACCGGCATCAACAGTTCCCCGACTCGAATTCTGACCGTTTTTTCGCCCACCGCGGAAAAAAAGAATATTCTGCTGAAAGGCACCCCGAAAAAAATCGTCGATCAATTTCTGGATGCCTTCGATGACAAGATCACCAGCGCTATCGGCAAGGATTTGATCACCCGCGACCATCTTTCGGCCCTAAAAGACGCTGAGAGCGGCGCGGGCAATTCGGAAGGATAAGAGCACGCATGATATCGGGCCAGCGAAGCATATGGGTATTCGGCGATTACCGGAACTACTTTCAGAACCGGGTCACACTGCAACTGCTGGCAAGGGCCAACGAACTGGCTGAAAGGATCGGCGCCGATGTGTGCGCCGTGGTGTTCGGTTCAAATACGGCGGAATACGTGGGCGAATACATCGCGCATGGTGCGCATCAGGTCTATGTGATCGAAGATTCGCGGTTGGACCGGTATCATGTTGAAACCTTTGTGCATCTGCTTGAGCGTCTGGCCCGCATTCATCAACCCGAGATGCTTCTGGTGGGGGCGACCGATTTCGGACGGGAATTTGCCCCCCGGTTGGCAAAACGACTGGGAACCGGACTGACGGCCGACTGCATCGGATTGGATATCGATGAAGAGGGACGGTTGGTCCAGTCCGCGCCCTCTTTTGGCGGAAACCTGGTGGCCCGTATCGTTACCCCGGAACAAAGGCCTCAAATGGCGACCGTGCGGCCGGGTGTTTTCAGTGAACGGCCCCATGATTATGATTGCACCGGAAGGGTATTCAACGAGCGCTATCCGGAGGATTTGCCCCAACCGAGAATCCGGGTAAAAGGGTACGAACGGATCACTGAATCGGAAAAGAGCCTGGAAGAGAGCGCTGTGGTGGTTTGCGGCGGCCGGGGAATGGGATCTAAGAAAAAATTTAAGAAACTCTATGAGTTGGCAAAAATGATGAACGGAGAAGTCGGCGCTACCCGCCCTGTGGTGTATGCGGACTGGGCGGGCCATGACGCCCTGGTCGGCCAGGCCGGCCGCCAGATCAAGCCAAAACTCCTGCTCTCGTTCGGGATCAGCGGCGCCATTCAGCATACGGCAGCCATCACCCATGCCGACTTTATCGTCGCCGTCAATAAAAACCCCGAGGCGACCATGATGAAAATGGCCGATGTGGCCATGGTGGCGGATGCCGGTCAACTCTGCACCGCATTGATGAAAGAACTGAAAAAACGGCTTCGCTCCTGATCCGGTAACAGCCGAAGGCTGGGCCGCCGGGCGGCTGGGCGGCCAACGACCTTCACCTAATCCGGCAAAGCCGGATGCTGGAATGCTGGAACGCTGGGATGCATAAAAGCCATCTTGCACCTTCCTCGAACAACCACACAAAAGCGTGCATGTTTCTGGTAAAGGGCCTATTAGACCCTTTTTCAGATTTCCGAGCTTCCCAGCTTCCCAGCCTCCCAGCTTCCCAGCCTCCGGCTTTGCCGGGTCAGGCCTGTTTCTGATAAACCCGGTGGTACATACCCTTCGTAACCCGTGGTGCGCCAATGGAAATCAACGCGTGTGGTTTATCCCTACATATCTGTAATTCGTCTTATATTCAGATGGTTCTCGTTGAAATGAGCGCGACTTGCGATTCTGTTTGGGTGGCTTTCAAACTATCCCATATGGTTACGGGTAGATAGCGTTTTGTATAGGCTTTTTTATCAACAACATACTGATAAAACATATAATATTATAAAATTATTTTTTTGTGTTTGACATTTGTGATCAAGGGTATTTAACCTAAATTAAACAGGGATCAAAATGCCACTCAACTTCAATATCAATGAAAAACCATGTGAAGGTACCAACCTCCAAAGGTTATGATGAATGAGGGAAGTTGGAAGTGGCGTTTTTGAAAGCTTCTCGGGTGCGAGTGCATCTTTTCGGCTGCGTTTGGCGGCCGGAAAAAACTGCATTCCGGGAAGCTGAGCAAATTCGGCTGGGTCGGCAACGAGTCCGTTGGTGGGCTCAAAGCCGGCTAAGCCTTCGCAGGCAGGGCTTCTCCTTGGCCCTGCCTTTTTTATGTTGCGGTATCGCCCATCCGTTAACTTTCCCCGATTATTCCCCGCCATTGGTAGTCCTTAAATCCGGCGCGGTAGAGGTATGCATAGAGCACCGGGCATAGGGCGAGGGTGAGCACGGTGGCAAAGGCCAGGCCGAAGATGAGTACGTTTGCCAGCGGCGCCCAAAGCGTGCCGCCCTGAACCGAGAGCGGAATGAGGCCGATGATGGTGGTGCCCGTGGTCATGAGAATGGGGCGCAAGCGCTTTTGGGCTGAGAGCAAAATGGCATCCTGCGTCGATTTTCCCGCTGCGGTTTCGATTTCGATCTGATCGATCATCATGATGGCGTTGTTCACCAGAATGCCGAAGAGACTCACCACGCCCAAAATGGCCATGAATCCGAACGGTGAGTCTGTCACAAGCAGCCCGATCGTGATGCCGATGAACATGGGAAACACGGTCAACACGATGATGATCGCGGGCCTTAAGGCATTAAACTGAGTAATCAGAAGAATCGCCATGAGACCGAACGCGAGGGGGATGCCGCTGATGAGCGAATTCTGCGCATCCCCGCTTTCTTCGGCCTCGCCGCCATAGGCCAGAAAATAGCCCGCCGGCAGCAGACCGTTTGACTGAAGCGTTTTAATTTGCGCTTGCACCTCGGAGAGGACTTCACTCGTAAATCGGCCGGCGACGTCCACTTTTACCGTCATGCAGCGGGTCTGGTTTCTGCGGCGAATGTTACTGGGCTCCCATTCCGGGTGTGCATCCGCCACTTGCAACAGGGGCACGCTGCGGCCGTCCTGAAATGAGTAAACATTTAAGCCGTCGATTTTCCCGATGTCCTTTCGATAGGCGTCCTTTGAGCGAAGAACGATGGGAATAATTTCCTTTCCCTCGCGATAGTCGGTGGCGGTGAGCCCGGAGAGCTGCATTTGAAGGGACAAGGCAATATCCCGGCTGCTGAAACCGGCGCGTTTGGCGTGCTCCTGGCGCACATCCACTTCCAGTTTGGTGCGCCATTCTCCCCAGTCGTCACGGATGTTGGTGGTGCCGGGAATCGTTGAAAGGGCGCTGACTACCTGATCCCGAATGGCATAAAGGGATTGAATGTCATCGCCTAAAAGCCGAATCTGAATGGGTGCGCCCACAATAGGGCCGTTCTCAAGCTTTACCACACTATGGCGGGCATCCGGAAAATTCTCGTCCAGGTAACGGGCCGCATCCGCCACCAGTCGGTCCATTCCCGCAATGCTTTTCGTATTGACCACGATCTGGGCATAATTGGCGCCCCGATCCTCCAGATAAAGAGACAGGTACCATCGGGGCCCGGCAATGCCCACAAAGGATCCGACGGAAAGCACTTCCTCATCCGACAGAAGAAACCGCTCCAATCGCGCCAGACGCCGGACCGTGGTTTCAATATCGCTGCCGTAGGGCTGATGGAAATCCACGACAAACATTTCCCGATCGTTGGGCGGGAAGAAAATTTTGGGCACGAATTTCATGCCCCATAGGGCCGTCAGGGTGGCGGCCACCACCAGCAGCAGAAAAAGAGGCCTTAATTTCAGGCAGAGCAGCAGTGAGCCGCGATAGAGCCGGTAAAACCGGGTTTCAAAATTTTGGCGTTGCAGCTTGGGTTTGAGGAAATGGTAGCAAAAAAGCGGCGTCATGGTCAGGGAGAGGAGCCAGGAGGCCATGAGGGTGAGGGTGACCACGATAAAGAGAGATCCGCAGTATTCACCCACATCGGATTGCGCGATATAGATCGGAAAAAAGGCCAGAATCGTGGTCAGTGAGGCCGAAAGAAGCGGTTTCCAGAGTGTTTTGACCGCGGCTTCCGCTGCCGCGAGGCGGCTCTCTCCCGCGGCAATGCGAACCAGCATGTTTTCGCTGACAACGACGCCGTTGTCCACCAGCATGCCCAGAGAGATGATGAGAGAGGCGATGGACATTTTCTGAAGTTCCACGCCGAATAACGGCATCAGCGCGATGCAGGCCATCATGGCGAGTGGCACCAGCGAGCCCACGATAAGGCCGGTCCGAAGGCCTGTAAACAACATGACGACGGCCACCACAAAGACAAATGCCTCCAGCAAATTCACCATGAACTCGTTGATGGAGCGACCGACGAAGCGCGGCTGCCAGGAAAGAACATGAAAATCCAGACCCACCGGCAATTCGGCCTGAATTTCGGCGATGCGCTGTTGAACCGCTTCGCCCATGGTCATCACGTTTTTACCATCCGCCATGCTCACCGCGATATAGACGGCCGGCTCTCCATTGAATCGGGCTAACGCTGTCGGCGGGTCCACGAACCCGCGGTGAATGTCTGCAATATCTGCTAACGCAATGGATTCGGCACGGCCCGGAATCTGAAGCGCGGCTTGGCGCAACTGATCGAGCGATTTAAATTCGCCGGTGGCTGAAATGATGACGCGTTCGGTTCCCACGACAGCCGAGCCGCCCGGCTGAATGGCGTTCTGACTGTTGAGCGCCTGGGCCAAAAGAGCCGGGCTGAAGCCGTATTCAGCCAGCTGTGCGTTGGAAAAGTCCACGAAAATTCGCTCATCTTGAATGCCATAGCGCTCGACCTTGCCCACGGTGTCGAGCCTGAGTAGTTGGTTTCGAACGTAGTCGGAGGCGTCTTTTATTTCGCGATACGAGTATCCGTCTCCGGTTAAGGCCAGCACGATGCCGAAGACATCGCCAAACTCATCATTTACAACCGGTGTCAGCACCCCTTCCGGAAGAGCGGAAACGGCATCGGTTACCTTGTTGCGAAGCTTTTGCCAGATTTCCGGAACATTTCTATATTTATCCTGAATATCCACCATGATGATGGACAGATCGGCAAGAGACTGGGAGCGGACATCTTTGATTTCGCTCATTTCCCGAATTTTTTCTTCCAGCTTGTCGGTCACCAGCGCCTCGACCTTTCCGGGGGAGGCCCCGGGAAATATGGTTGTGACCATAGCGGTCCGAACCGTGAATTCCGGGTTTTCCTTTCTGGAGATGGTGGCGTAGGTGTAGATGCCCTCCAATAACAGAATCGCCAGGATAACCATCACCGTGACGTTGTTTTGAATGGACCATCTACCAAGATTCATTGGACGACTCCTTGCGTGTTCACGGCCCCTGTGTCCGATAATAGGGATACTTTCATACCTTCCGTGAGACGGTGGACGCCCCGGATCGCGATAATATCCCCGGACGATAAACCCGTGACGACCTGAATTCCGGATCGAGTCAGCTTGCCCACGGATATCTCCCGCCGGGTGACATCCGATGTTTTTTCTCGATAAATCCAGACATAGCGTTTTCCCGGCGGCAGGCTCAGCACCGCTTCCAGCGGGATGGTCAGAAACGGCTTCGCGGTTTTAAACGTGAAGGTACTCTCCCCGACCATGCCCGGCCGAAGCCGCTCATCCCCGTTTTGAATTTGAAGCCGAACCGGATAGACGGCAGCATTGGTGGCTTGAATGCCCACCTCGATGACCACGGCATCAAAAACGTTTCCGGCAAAGGCGTCAAAGACGATTTGGGCCGTATCGCCGACGTGCAGCATGGCGATAAGGGATTCGGGAATTCCCACGGCCATCTCCAGCTTCCCCGCGGCCGAGAGCAGCGCGATGGGTTGCCCCGCTGCGACGGTTTGATGCGCTTCTACGGGGACCATCGAGATGATGCCAGCCAACGGCGCCAAGAGTTTCGTGTATTCAAGCTGACGGGCAGCCAGGTTGACGGTTTCTTCGGCAGCGGTCACCTGCGCCCGGCTTGAGTGAAAAAAGGCAAGCGCGCGATCCATTTGGCTTCTGGAAATATCTTCTGCTTCATAAAGTTGCCGGTCCCGGTCGTATTCGGCACGGGCTTGCGTCAGCTGGGCCAGGGCCTGGGCCAGGCGCGCGCGGGCTTGATTGAGGGAAAGGGTGTAATCCGTTGAATCCAAAAGGGCGATCAAGTCTCCCTTGCGAACCTTCATACCGATTACAACCGGCAGAGAATCTATTTTTCCCGAAACGCGAAAACTCAATTGGGTGTCCGAGGCGGCGGCCGTAATGCCGGAAAAGGAGCGCGGCATGTCGATATTCGCTTCCCCCACCGTAAGGGTGCGGATCGGGCGAATTACCGGGGCCAAGGGTGCCGGTTTTTGTGCCTCGCAGGCGCTGATGAAAGGCATCAGCACCAGGGGCAGGAAAAATATGGCGATGCGAGTCATGCTGAAAACGCTCATTTTAAGTCTCCCTGACGCACTTCGGTGAATGGCTCGGGTGAGGAAGCATTTTTGCTCATAAAAGCGGAAAGCCGGTTGAGCAACGCCTCCTTTTCCGGCCCACTTTTTTCAAACTCGAACCATGCGATGGCGCGCTGGTAAGCTACCAAATCCGTAAGATACCGATAAACTGCGAGCGCTGAGGCTTGTTCCAGCAGCAAGTGGTGATTCTGGGCGCTGATGAGATCGGTGATGCCGAGCTTGCCCTGAGCGTAAAGATGTTGAACCCGTTCCAGGTTTTTTGCGGCTTGCCCAGCTGCTTTTCGATTAAGAAAGATATTCGGCCAGGATTGTGAAAGGTTGAACACGGCGGTTCGGGCACGCTGTTCCAGAAGACGGCAGGTGCGCTGCCTGATATGATGGATTCGGTTCAGCATGGCGCCGGCGCGCTGAATGTCGGCCGATTTGGCACCGCCTTCATACAATGGCAGGGTCAGGTTCAAAGAAAGGCTCCATTCATGATCGTCTTGGGAGGGAAGGCCGGGTAACTCAAAACCGATGTCGAAATTCGCCCCTTTTCCCGATTTGTCCAAATTGTAGGTATAACCCGCAGCGGCCGACACGGTGGGAACGAAATACCGGCGTTGCTGTTGGGCCAATTCCAGATTCAGGGCCAGGCGTTCTTTTTCGATCTGCGCCAGCTCCGGCGCGTTTTCAAGGGCCGTCTGCGTGGAGAATTGGGCAAGTTGGGTGATTCCGGCCATGTTCTTCACCACGCGGTGAAAGCGGTTTCCCAGAAAATAAGATTGGTCCTCGCCGATGTCGATGTCCTGCGGCTGCCAGCGCAGCGCCTGGTCTTTTCCCATACTCTGGTTCAGGGCCTCAAAGGCGATTTCAACGGTTTGCCGGGCACTGATCACAGCGCTTTGGCGCATGGCCGCTTCAGCTTCCCATCGAAAGAGTTCCTCGGGCCCGGCGGTTCCCACCTGACGGCGCACTTGTGCCAGCCGTAGATGTTTCTGCGTTACTGCAAGGTTGTCGGTTTCGATGCGCAGTAGGGCCATGGCGGATAGACATTGCAGAAATCGTTTGCCGGCGGCCTCGCTTTGATCCAGCTTTACCGATTCGAAATTCCATGTGGTGGCCTCGCGCCGCAGCCCGGCGGCTTTAAACCCGGTGATAATATCGTCGCTATAAATCATCTGCTGAAGGCCGGCGCCAAGGGTGGTCAGTTGCTCAGGGGCATTGCCCAAGGCGCTTGCGGCGCGGTCCGAATCTATTTGCCGGTACTGAACCGAATTGTAAATATGGGGGAAAAGGCCGCTTTTGGCAAGTTTGTGCACCGCATCGGCGCCCGCCACCTGATCGGCCGCGATCGCGACCTCGGGATTTTCTGTGGCCGCCATGCGCATGGCCTCTTCCAGGCTGAGCGCCGTTTGGGAGATTGCCTTTTGCTCGCCCACCCATTCCACCTGATCCACCAGCGTAGCGATGTTCGCCTCAAATCCGATGGTGTTTGCCGTTTCGATATTGAGAAACAGGTGCATGGGGAGCGCCATGTTGACAGTTAAGTGGCCGACCGGTTCTCCCAGTAAAATTTGGTGCATGTTCAGCGCGGTGCGGCGTTGAATCCTGTTTTCAACGGGTGGGAGCCTACCGGCCATCACGCCCTTTTCTACCATCGGCCGGCCGAGAATGGAAAACGAAGGAATTTTCAATCGGTTGATGCCGTCGATGAGGGTTTGCGTTTCCTCCGGCGATAACCGGGGAAATAGGGTGAGAAGAACAGCGTCTGCGTTTGAAAGCGCCGCTAAAACGGGCTCGGCCAAGTCGTCCACCGGCACCACCGTCACCTGAATATTTTTTTCCCGTTCAATGCGGGCGATATACGCCGCCACATGTTTGGATGCGGAGAATATCCGGCGGTCCATCAGTACTTGAAGGGTTGAGAACCCAACCAGCCGTTGAAACGAATCAATGTCTTCTTCCACGGTGTTGGGAAACGAGATAAACGAAAGGTTTGCTTTTGGTGAATGCCCCGCGTCATTTCCCTTCAGGCCCGCCAATTCGCTTTCCGGCCCAACGCCTGCCACCACGGGCTTATTTAACATCAATGCGCTGTCGGCCGCGGCTTCGCTAACCAGAATACCGGCGGCATAGACCAGATCCACAGACGGATCGGACAGGGCGCGTAGCAATGCCAGCCGAATTTGATCCGGTTGCCATTGGGCGTTAAAACCGGCGATTCCCTTAAAGCGAAGATTGAAACTAGGCGATGCGAGGCTTTTCAGTTCCCGAACAACCCCTTTGATCCGTTGGTCAAGGAAGAAGGATGGGCCGTCTTTGATAATGGCGATCGTAACGTCCCTGGCAGCGTATACATTGGGAGTGATCCAGGCGAACAGGTAGACCGACACCGATAGAATAAAAACGAGGAGCTGAAGTCTGATCCGGGTCATTTTTAGCATCGATCCCTTCGCTTTCAACGGCGGCATACGGAACAGCGAGCGAAAACAGGAATGCCGCTATTGTGTCCGAGTTTGGCCGAGATTTCAACTTGTAATTGAAACTTGTAATTGAAACCAATAAATACGACTTGACATTGCCGTTTTGTTGTCATAAGAAAAAAACTGACTGAGCACTCAGAATAGTTTCTTGATGGAGAAGGTATGGGAAGCAAAAAACAGGCATTGCTGGAAGCCGCTACCGTTTTGTTTGCTACGAAGGGGTTCAGGGATACTTCAATGGCTGAACTGGCCAAATTAACGGGTACGGCCGGCGGAACGGTGTTTTACCATTATAAAACCAAGGAAGACCTGTACCTGGCGGTTCTTGAAAACGTAAAAGAGTTGCTGGTTGAGGAGTTTGATACCTATTTCAGAGAAAAAGCCTTTCCATCCGGACTGGACATGATGGAAGGGGTCATCGGGTTTTATCTGTACCAGGCGGGAATCCATGAGTTTCGGTTTCGCCTGCTGCATCGGCACCATCCTTACGATTTGGCACAGGTCAATCCCGTTTGCAGGCAAATGCTGGAGGAAATTTATAATTGTCTTACGGATATTTTTGAACGGGCGATTGTTATCGGGAAACAGGACGGTTCCATTGTCGATTCGGCCAACAGAAAAACGGCGCTGATCATTTTCAGCATGGTGGACGGCGTGGTCCGGCTCAATACCTATAACCTTTATCATGCGGCGACCTTAATTAACGAATTGATCGCCGCCACGCGCAGAATGCTCACAAGCCATCCAGTTTAGGAGTAATTCATTATGATTCAACGTATTTTCCCTTTTATCAGCTGGTTTAAAGACTATAACCTACCCTCCTTTCGCGTTGACGCACTGTCCGGCTTGACCGTCGCTTTGGTACTGATTCCCCAGTCCATGGCATACGCACAGCTGGCCGGTCTTCCCGCCTACTATGGCCTTTATGCGGCTTTTCTGCCGCCGATGCTGGCGGCCCTGTTCGGCTCCAGCCGGCAGCTTGCCACCGGTCCCGTGGCGGTGGTGTCCCTGATGACATCCGCATCGCTCGCGCCCCTGGCCACGGCCGGCAGCGATGCCTTTATTGCCTATGCAATTTTGCTGGCCTTGATGGTGGGAGGCTTTCAGTTTTTGCTGGGTGTGCTTCGGTTGGGATTGGTTGTTAATTTTTTAAGTCATCCCGTGGTGAACGGATTTACCAATGCTGCCGCCATCATCATCGCCTCCTCTCAGTTGTCCAAAATGTTCGGAGTGTCCGTCGACAGCGCAACGCACCACTATGAGACAATTCTAAGGGTTGTCGAAAGTGCGTTTCATTTTACCCACTGGCCTACCTTTGCCATGGGAGCGTTGGCGTTCGGCATCATGTATGGGTTGAAACGTATTTCGCCTAAAATTCCGAACGTACTGGTGGCTGTTGTCGTTACGACGGTGATTTCCTGGGCGACCGGTTTTCAACATGATGCCGCCGTGACCATTTCCGATATTGATTCCCCGGAGGTGCTGTCACTCATCGAGCGATTTAACGCGGCGGAAAAGAGTATTCCTGATTTGGCCAAAGCCCGTGCGGCCAATACGGAAAAGATGGACGAGGCACAGCAAAATCATAACGCGATGGCGATTCTTCAGATCGAGCATGAAGCAAAGGTGATCGGCCTGAAGATGGAAACATTAAAAATGGAGTCGCATGTCTGCAGAGAGGCGTTGCGGAACTTTCTGTTTGCCGGCGTGACAACGGAGGGGGGTGGTTTGCGACTGGTTCCGAATAAAGAGCTTCCCGCAGGCGCGCAAAGTGACGGCCGAATTTGGCGCTTGAAAGTGAGCAACAAGCCGCTTGATCTTCAGTCTATAAGGGTATCCGGCGGCGGCGAGGTGGTGGGAAGCATTCCCAAAGGACTTCCCTCGTTGAGTATTCCAAAAATCGATCTTAAGGTGGTGGGCAGATTGTTTCCCTATGCCGCCATTATTTCTCTTCTTGGCTTTATGGAGGCCATTTCGATTGCAAAAGCCATGGCCGGGAAAACCGGTCAGCGCCTCGATCCGAACCAGGAGCTGATCGGGCAGGGCATTGCCAACATGCTCGGGGCCATCGGGAAAAGCTACCCGACATCCGGCTCCTTTTCCCGGTCCGCCGTCAATATTCAGGCGGGTGCGGTCTCGGGGCTTTCCAGCGTATTTACCAGTATGGCGGTCGTTATCGTATTGCTGTTTTTTACGCCGCTGTTGTATCATCTGCCCCAATCCGTTCTGGCGGCCGTTATCATGATGGCGGTGATCGGTCTTATCAATGTTTCCGGCTTTGTGCATGCCTGGAAAGCCCAGTGGTATGACGGTGCGATCTCGATTGTCTCTTTTCTCTGCACACTGGCTTTTGCCCCGCATCTGGACAAGGGGATCATGGTGGGGGTTGCGCTTTCCATTCTGGTTTTTTTGTATAAGAGCATGCGGCCCAAGGTGGCCTCCCTGGCCAGAACTGCGGATGAGGCGCTTCGCTGTGCCATTACCCATGGGCTTATGGAATGCATGTATATCGCCATGGTTCGATTCGACGGTCCGCTGATTTTCGCCAACGCGAGCTATCTTGAAGACCAGATCATGGACTTCATGATGAAGAAAAGGCAGCTAAGGCATATCATTATTGTCTCCAACGGGATAAATGATATTGACGCTTCCGGTGAAGAAACACTATCATTGCTGATTGATCGGGTACGTAGTGCCGGCATTGACATTTCTTTTTCCGGTGTGAACGAATCGATGATGGCGGTGCTGGTTCGAACCCATCTCAAGGAAAAAATCGGAGAGGATCATATTTTCCCGACCATGGAAAAGGCGATTGCCTGCATTCATGAGGAAACGCATAAAGATTCAACCGAGGAATGTTGTCCGCTTCGAACGGTTCAGCAGATTGCCTGATCACATTTAGGAATAAAGGGGTTTACCATGTCGAATATTACAATTTTCAACGGAATATTTTGCAATGAAGCAGCGGTTATTGAACAACTCGCGCTTGCGACCAACTATAAGATATATACGGATCAGGATCTGGTTACCCGGGCCAAAGGCATTGCGGGCCTATCCGAAGCCAAACTCTTTCGGGCGTTTTCGACTCAAGCGTCCATATTTAATAATTTCACGCATGAAAAAGAACGCGCGATTGCCGGTTTAAAACTGGCGATGGCGGAGCTGATTTCAGAAGATAATCTGCTCCTTCACGGTTTTTGCGCCCAGTTGATTCCCCGCACCGTCAGCCATGTGCTGAGGATTTGTTTAATCGCGGATGTGGCGTACCGGGAAGCGCAGGGGCTTGCAAGCCGGCAAAGTTCCTCGCAGGAAGTGCTTAAGCTGATTCATCGGCAAGATGAGGAATGTGCCGCCTGGGTTCGTACCCTTTACGAACAAGATGACCCGTGGAAGGCGGATTTATATGATATTGTCATTCCCATGAACCGCACGAGCATAGCGGCGGCCGTCAAGTTGATCACGGACAACCTCGCCAAGGAAGTACTCAAAACCGATGCGCAATCCCGAAAAGCAGTGGCTGATTTTCTCCTGGCCGCAAGAACGGAAGTGGCCCTTGGAAAAGAGGGGCATAGTGTTGAAGTGACCGCAGAGAGCGGTGTGGTGACGCTTACGATCAACAAGCATGTGCTGCTGCTCAGCCGGCTGGAAGAGGAACTCAAGGAGATTGCCGGTAAGGTCGATGGGGTGACCTCGGTGGTCACGAAAGTGGGTAAAGGGTACCATCAGGCGGATATCTATCGAAAATTTGATTTTGAGGCCCCGTCCAGAGTCCTGCTGGTGGATGATGAGCGGGAATTCGTTCAAACGCTTTCCGAGCGCTTGATTATGCGCGATGTCAGTTCCGCCGTGGCGTATGATGGAGAGTCCGCGCTTTGCATGATCGATGAGGATGAACCTGATGTCATGATTCTTGATTTGAAAATGCCGGGTATCGACGGGAT
Organism: Desulfobacterales bacterium; assembly: GCA_034003325.1. Lineage (NCBI taxonomy): Bacteria > Pseudomonadati > Thermodesulfobacteriota > Desulfobacteria > Desulfobacterales > Desulfobacterales bacterium. The sequence goes on along the minus strand of JAVEYW010000014.1, from coordinate 35,264 downwards.
TGAGGTGTTAAAGCGGGTAAAAAGCACCCGGCCCGGGTTGGAGGTCATCATTCTTACCGGCCATGGCTCGGAAGTAGACCGGGAAACATGCATGAAGCTCGGGGCCTTTGCCTATCTGCAAAAACCCGTTGATATCGATTTATTGAGCAAAACCCTGAAAGAGGCCAACGAGAAAATCAGAAAGTGCCGGTAGTCTCTTTTATCGACATATTCACGTAACCGAAGCGCGTCAACTAGGGGTGCGCCGCCAGAACCTTCAACCGATGCCATTTCGTGGCTGCGGACGGTAGATTGCCGACACATGGAACTCATTGTGGCATTAATCGACAAGATGAAACCGAAATTCTGGGATTACCTGGATTCGGGAACGCAAGCGAGCCGTCATCTGTTTAATTTCAGACGGTTGTGGTTTCAGGCGATTCTCTGGGTCTGCCCGGTCGCCATGTTACCGCTCATCATTCTTGCGCTGGTCGACTACAAGGTTACGCAGCAATCCATTGAATCCGAGATACTGCTGCGCACAACACGCCTGGTGTCCAATACTCGCCGGACCATCTCGTTTTTTCTGATCGAGAGAAAAGCGGCCATAGATTTCATTCTGAGGGATAACGCCTTTGCGGCTCTCAACTCTCCGGACCGGTTGTTTGTCATACTGGAAGATTTGAAAACCAGTTTTGGCGGGTTTGTCGATCTGGGGGTGATCGATGCTGCCGGTAGGCAACAAACCTATGTAGGGCCCTATAACCTGGTCGGCAAGGATTATAGCGGACAAGAATGGTTTCAGGAGGTTCGGGACCGCGGGGTTTACATCAGCGATGTATTTAAGGGGTATCGCAACGAGCCTCACATGGTGATAGCGGTCAAATCGTCTTTGGGGCAAGGGGACTTCTTCGTATTGCGGGCAACGTTGGATATTGAACGTTTTAATCACTTGTTGAGCGAGTTGGAGTTGACCGGAGAAGGTGACGCCTTTATCATCAACTATGAGGGGGTGCTTCAGACGCCGTCACGGTTTAGTGGGGGCGTTCTGGATAAGTTTCAATTACCGGTGCCCGAATACAATGAAAAATCGACCGTGCGGGAAGGTGTCGGCGCCAATGGTGATCCGTTGATTTTCGGCTATGCGTATATTGAAGAAACGCCGTTTATTTTGATGATCATCAAAAAGAAAGACGATTTGATGGCGCCGTGGTATGTGACCCGCAGGGAATTGATCGGATTTTTGGGCATCAGCCTCACCTTGATCGTGATAGTGATTTTGAGTGTCGCGACCTATCTCGTCAACCGTATTTTCATGGCGGATCAAAGGCGGGTCATGGCGCTGCACCATGTGGAATATGCCAACAAGATGGCCTCGGTCGGCCGTTTGGCTGCGGGCGTGGCCCATGAAATCAATAATCCACTGGCTATTATTAACGAAAAAGCAGGATTGATCAAGGACTTACTTCTACCCAACACGGATTTGCCGGTTCAGCCCAAATTGATCGGGCTGATCAATTCTGTGATTTCTTCGGTGGATCGGTGCGCCGCCATTACGCACCGGTTACTGAATTTTGCCCGGCATGTGGACGTTACCGTTCAACCGGTTCGTCTGGAAGCATTGATCAGGGAAGTGCTGGGCTTTTTGGGAAAGGAAGCCGAATATCGATCCATCGAAATAAATATCTCCGCTTCGGAAAAAGTGCCTGAAATCATTAGCGACCGGGGCAAGCTTCAACAGATTTTCCTTAATTTATTCAACAATGCCTTTGCCGCCATGAGTGACGGCGGCCGGCTGGACATCGGTATCAGCAGTTTAGAGAATCGCGTGCTCATAGAGGTCGCAGATAATGGCTGCGGCATTTCGGCATCGGATTTGAAACGAATTTTTGAGCCCTTTTTTTCAACCAAAACCAGACAGGGTGGCACCGGTTTGGGCCTAAGCATTACTTACGGGCTGGTGCATGAGCTCGGCGGCGGCATTTCGGTGACAAGCCGGGAAGGGGTGGGAACGAAATTTATCATTGCACTGCCCATTAAGTTAGAGGAGAAAGGGAATGCGACCCATACGAGTACTCTTGGTGGATGATGAGATGGAATTGGTTTCCACGCTGGCTGAGCGGCTGAGCCTTAGGGGGATGGAAGCGCAGTGGATGACCAGTGCGGTTGATACCATGAACCGGATGGACATCTGTAGTTTTGATATCGCTGTTCTGGATGTGAAACTCCCCAAGATGAGCGGGATCGAACTAAAGAAGAAGCTTCAGGAAAAGTGCCCCGAGATGAAATTCATTTTTTTAACCGGTCATGGATCGGGTGCGGATTTCGCGGCGGGTGCGGCGGCCGCCGGCGATATGTTTTACCTGGTAAAACCGGTTCGCATCGACACCCTTATTGAAAAAATAAATCAGGCGCTTCATTTGCGAGGAGCATTGGAATGAATAATTCTTTGAATATTGCAGGAGATGCGGGGTTGAGATTTTTTGGAAGGATTTCAGCTTCTATTTCTCATGAACTTAGAAACGCCCTTTCCATCATCAATGAAAGCGCCGGGTTATTAGAGGATTTGACCTTCATGGCGCAAAAAGGCACCCCTATCGATTCGACCCGGCTTCAGACGACCGCTAAAAGGATTCAACAGCAGGTGGGACGGGCGGATGAAATCATTAAAAATATGAATAACTTCAGTCACAGTATCGATCGTCCCTTAAGCACGGTGGATGTTTATGAGCTTTTGGCGCATTTGACGGTACTGACTCGGCGGCTCACGGACATGAAAGGCGTTCAGGTGCTCTGCGAATCCGCAACCGCTCCGATCATGGTGACGACCGCTCCCTTTTTTTTACAGACATTGCTGTGGCATCTGATAGATTTTGCCGTCAGTGTTCTGGGTGACAGCAAGGCCGTGATGCTTTCCGTGACAAAGGATCAACAGAATGTTACGATATACCTTAAGCAGTTGAATGCGTTGATTCCGGAGCAAGTCAAAGGCTTTCCCGGTGATGCGGAAACTGCTCTGACTGGCAAACTGGGCGCTGAGGTAACCATGGCCCCGGGGTGTATTCGGCTTAAATTGCCGCAGGGTTCTGCCTACTGATATGCGGTGCCCTTTGAACAACGCTTAATTGTTTAGCTAAAGGAGTCTTTCTATGAAAGAAAAAATTCTTCTGGTGGATGATGAAAAGGATTTTTTGGACATTATGAGTGAACGGATGAGCGCCAGAGACATGGAGGTTACAACCGCCTCATCTGCGCTGGATGCCATTAAGCTGATTGAAAACCAATCTTATGACGCCGTCGTGCTGGACTTGATGATGCCGGAGATGGACGGCTTACAGGCGCTGAAAGCCATTAAGGAAAAAAGGCCGGAACTTCAGATTATTTTGCTGACCGGGCACGCCACGGTGGAAAAAGGCATCGAAGCCATGAAACTCGGCGCCATGGACTTGGTACAGAAACCGGCCGACTTGAAGGTGTTGACCGAAAAAATCAAGAAAGCACAGGCGCAGCGGATGATTATCGTTGAAAAGAAGGCCGAGGAAAAAATTCAGCAGATTATCACCTCGAAAGGCTGGTAAGGGCGAGTGAGGCGCGTTTTCTGCAAATAAGTACCGGAAACGCGCCCCCGGTAATCTGTTAATGACGGGAAACCATGGGTTTTTCTTCCGCATCGATTTCAATCGCGATGGTATCTCCGGTTTTAAATCCCAGCCTTCGAAAGTCTTTAACAATTTGTTCATGCCGGCCGCACTGCCAGAAAACGTTCCACAAGGGGTTCCGAACCGTGTTGATGCCGTAAGCTTCATGACTGCACAGATTGACGCGAATCCTGTCCTTGGACAGGAGCGTATCCGATTCCGCCAGAAACATGTCGCAGTTATAAAGGTTTTGATAGAGCGCTGCGGAAAGTTGCTTTTGCAATGTCGGCATTTCCTCAAGATAATGATTTGCCACGTGATACAATTCTTCAGGAACATGCTCCGCCAGATCCAGTACGGCAAACCGTTGGTTCGACAGGGCAAAGGCCTCCATTTCTTCTTCTTGGCCGCGAATGATCGCCAGAATGTCTGCCAGATTGGGCGAGGCGGCGGCTTTCCCTGAAAGCATTTCCTCGCAGATATTGATAATATTCATGTACATGGAGCGATTATCCATCACAAAGACCGGCCGTTCCCGGAAGTTTCGCTGCTTTCGAATGCGGCGAATGCCATCAAGCTTGATGGTTCGTTCGCTTTCCCGTAACTCCAGAATCTCGATGTTTGAAATATCCTTTGCCTGAACCACATGGATTTCATTGTCTTTTGAAATGATATATTCGATTTCGCATCGAAATCCGAGATGGGCCTGGATTTTTTTGGAAACATCCAGCAGACGTCGATCATGGGGGGTTTTGGTTATGAACGGGTCGCTTTGAACCTTTTGAATACGATCTCGGCAATAACCGAATTCCCAGTGCTTTCCAATGAGTTTGGCCATCACGCTGGACCCGTCTATAAACGGCATGACGATAATGCCCATTTCATCCGGATCAATGTCGGGCGCATGGTTGAATTTTTTCTGTCTGAGAATGGAAAGCCTTCGGTTGGAGTCGGCATTTTTAATCATTCGGTTTCTGGCGTAGAGAATACCGCTTAAATCCGCATAGGTTTCGAGGGAATCAAAGGTGCCGCCTTTATAAAATTCTTCCTGTACGTGCGCGCTTCTGGCAATGACCTTAAAGCTCTCCTTGTGGTGATTCAGAAAAGATTCCAGGGCCGCCAGCCGGTTGTTTTTGAAGTCTTCAGCGGGGATATAAATGAAATCCGGTACGTTAAATCCACCGTCTTTGAGCTGCTGCAATAAACGGGCTTTTTCCGGAAGTTTGGGTTCCATGTGCGCTCCAATCATAGGTATAGATAACGTTTACGCCATTGAGTATCATTTTTGTAAATTTGTTAATAGTGTTCAACTATCGAAAGCAGGCAAGCATTATGGTTTTCCGATAGCCGGCGATCGAATAAAAAAGATCGTCAACAACATGCCGGCCGATGTCAGCAAAAAGCCGATATCAAATCCGATCCATTCAACCACGCCGCCCATACAGGCCGAACTTATCATGAGACTTAAAAAAATGCAGGTGTTATAGCAGCCCATGGCCAGGCTGCGGTGACCGGTTGGCGCCGACTCGGCGATCAACGCGCCGATGGCCGTAAACGCGCAGGCCACCCCGACTCCGAGTACAAGAGCGGAAAGCAAAAAGGGGACAAATTGCGTGCTAAGCCCGAATCCCGCCATGGACAGTGCAATAATAAAGCTCCCCCATGCGACCAGACTGATTCGATCTGAAACACTATCCGAGATCCTTCCCAGCGGAATGCGGGACACCGCGTTGATCACGCCTTGTGCGAGAAATACCCAGCCAATTTGTTCAATCTGAAGATGCCTGTTTTGGGCGAACAGGGGGAAAAAAGTTGTAAACATTCCCAACCCAAAGCAGTTGATAACGGTCGCCAGAAACCCGATCATCAACCTGCGATTGCGATACAGTTCGCTAAGACCGGAAAGTCCACTGGAAGAGACCCGGCTGAGGGGTGGCGGGCTATTTGGAATTGATAAAAAAGACCACAAGCAACTGAAAAAAATTGCAATTCCCATGACCATAAAGGTGCAGCTGAACCCGATGCGCCGGACGAGCAGGGCGCCGATGGCAGGCCCCAGTCCCGCCCCTACATTTTGAGCAGTGGTGAACCAGCCATAAGATCGACCCAGGTGAGAGAGAGGGGAAATATCCGCCACAAGGGCCATCATGGTGGGGAGATACGCAGCCAGGCCTAACCCCAGACCAGCATAAATTGCTGCAAATTGTATGACATTATGGGCGATGCAAAGCGAAAAGGCGCTGATGGAAAGCACGATAAGGCCGGTGCAAGCCATGGCCTTTTTCCCGAAGGAATCGGAAAAAAATGCAAGCGGCAAGGACATCACACAGGCAATCAGGTAGTAGACGGCATTGATAAACCCTATCTGGGCCGTGGAGATTCCCATTGAGGCCGCATGCACAGGAACCAGCGGCAGGCGCATGTTTACGGCGATATAGCACAAAAAACCGATCATGCTGAAAATAATCAGTTTTTTGATATAGTTGGCGTCGGGGGAAAGCGGCATGTTCGTCGTGTCGATCGGGCTTGGGCTCATGTGTAGTCACTATCGAAAGATGTTCGGCATTAAATGCCAAGGGTTTGGTGTCCATTTTGACCCCCATGAGCCGTTTTAACATGATTTTATAAATTGTCCAGAGTCCACTTGAATCGACGTCTCATTTCATATTTTTTCTGTTGACAAGCGGGGTGGAAATCGGTTAGGAATGCACTTCTTGACTGAGCGGGAATAACTCAGTGGTAGAGTGCGACCTTGCCAAGGTCGAAGTCGCGGGTTCAAATCCCGTTTCCCGCTCCATTTTTTTTGGCGGCATAGCCAAGTGGTAAGGCAGCGGTCTGCAAAACCGCTATTCTCCAGTTCAAATCTGGATGCCGCCTCCATAGACAATAAGGGGTTAATTGATGCATCAGTTAACCCCTTCGTGTTTTAGACGTCAAATTGACCCACTGCCGGCTTTATCCCGAAACGAGCATGGAAGTTCATGCGGGCTGCTGTCTGGGATCGATTGAAATGACCGCTCCGGGAGCCCCGCCCGGCTCATGTACTGGAAAAAGTCGGAAATAACCGAAGTAGTGATTTTATAGTCCGCACTCAACCCGGTTAATGCCTGATGATGATAACGTAACTATTAAAGGGGTGGCAACCGGAAGGAGCCGTCACTTCCGGTTGCAAGAAATGTAAATAGATTTGGCAGGATATTTAATCAAGATTTACTCTTTATTCTTCCTTCCGTCTATTTTCCCCTCATTAAAAAACAGCGCCTCATCACAGAGACTATAATCGACCAGGCCATTCATTGTTTCAATCGCGACTGTAAGGCAACCTTCCAATGGAGCAGGGGCTTCCATTGGTACGTCCGGAATCAAATCTTCGGTAAAAAAATGCAATACCAAATCCATCACACCATCGTGGTTTACATCTTCAATAGAGTAACGCACAAACTCTGCATCGACCCCGAGTGCCGCCACAGCAAAGGTTGCGCTGCCAACATTCACAAAATCAACCAGATTTGCTTCAAGAATAGCTATAGCAATCATTCCATTTGACCATAGATTGACTGCAGGTGGGTCCTCCGCGGCCACCCAGATTGGCGCTTCGCCTTCATTGAGTACCAATTGATCGTCCACAATGATATAATTGCCATTATCATCCAGAGCACAATTGGTGCACACATAGTCAGGTTTAATGTCCAGTGCTGGTTCTGCGAAACCGGAACTAACCGTCAGCATAACAAATACCATCGCAACGAAAACACATGCATTTCTCTTTCCCATAGCATCCTCCCGATAATAGTTTCTGGTTTGTTGAAAAACTGATTCCCTTTGTAATTGTCCTGCCGTTTTCAAAGGGATACAAAAAGGATACCAAGCTTGACTATCGCGTCATTTTTTTTCGATATGATATTGTATCATCCCAATAATATTGCATATTACCTAAATATGATTTTTTGACTTTGGCAACAGTCATCCCAACCTTTATCTCTCTGTCATCAGATAGTGTCTATTTATACTAGCAGTGTGCACAAAAAAATACACTTGTCTTTATCCAACGGTTAAACGCTAGAGATAGGCTGTTTTCAGTGCTCGAAGGCGGCATCAGGCAGGCGATCCCGCCGCAGCGGGAACAATCGTTGCTAAATACTCGAGACTTCAAACGCTTCGCCCCAGGCCTCAATCAGCCTGGCGGTCCGCGTGCTTAGCCTTTTTGAAACAATTTCATACAATCGCCCTATTAATCGATAGCCCGATAGCGCATCGTTTTCAAACCAGGCGTTGAGCGAATTTACGGGGAGTTGAAAAATCCGCCCTCCCTGCGTGCAACGCGCTGAGGTCGTCCACTTGCCGTTTCGTATGAATGCGGACCACCCGAAAACTTCACCCGGACCGATGGAGTCCACCTCAATCTCTCTTTCCAGCTCTTGGGTTTTGGTCACGATCGCTTTTTCATACTCAATGCGGTTCGAAAATTTTTTTTCTTTAAAAGTCAGCGTTAGTGCGACATCGCCTTCAATCACACCATAAAGACTGTCGGCAGTTTCATTCATCCTGAAAATGACATCTGAAGGGTTCATTTGCATGATTTTTCCTTCGGTGGCAACCTCAGCCAGCCGATCAGGAGGGAAATCTGAAAAAATGGGAAAACTTGATAACAGGGTCGCATTCAGCATACCCACCTCCACACTTCGATGTTAATGAATGAAAAAAGGGTTGCATTACGGTTTTAACACGAAGGCGCCCGCTTAAAAGATGACTGGGCATCTTTGCAACCAGGGTTACCGGGCTGAATAAGCTGCGTTGTTTCAGGGTGATATCTGGCTTTTAGAGATGGATAAGTAAAGGAACGTGTTTGTATTATTGCCCTTGGTACGAAGAATAGCTGATCTATCGGGCGGTTACAACTCAAAAAAAACGACTATCACAACGATTATGAATAATTATAATAGGGTAGCATTCGCACAGGATAGAAAAACGGGTATGCTGGGATCATTGGATCAAACCGGGCTTTCTGCGATGGGTATCAGATGCGCCAGGTCTTCATGAAAAAATTCCTTATCTGTTGTTGTGGCGGGCCTTAAGACTTCTCTTTTCACAGGACCATATCAAACATTCCGCCCAGATAGAAATTTTTGAATAAGGATCAAAAAAATTGCTTCAGACGGCCGGAGGGGGGCCGATAGGGCCGCGCTGGATTCATGTGCGAGGTTAAAGAAGGCGGATCTTTCCTGACACAATTGGGCGACGCTTAATCACGGGCAATCCCATAGATTACCTTAAACAGGTCGGACAGCGAAGCGGTTTTGCTCACAAAAGCCTCCGCTCCGGCCGCTCGCATCATCTTTTCTACATGTTCATCCTCGTACATCGAAAGTCCGATCACTCGCATCTCGGGCATCTCAATCTTAATTCGACGGGTGGCTTCGATGCCATCCATCACCGGCATTAAAACGTCCATCATGATCACATCCGGTTTCAGTTGCCGGACGCGCTCAATGGCTTCCCGCCCGTTTGCCGCTTCACCTGTCACCTGGATCTCCGGTTGTCCGGATATTAATTTAATCAATCCCTTGCGCATAACCTGATGATCGTCAACGACCAATACCCGGGTGATGGGTGCATTGACTATCGGCATATGGCTGGTCAAGTGTTTAATATGTTTATATTTTGTTGTTTCTATCGACTCATATGTTTTTGCAAAGTCAAAAGGGATGGATATTGAGAAGCGGCTGCCCTGGCCCGGTGCGCTTTCAATCGTGAAGCTGCCGCCGAATGCGTGGGTACGCTCCCGTAGACTCACCAGACCGAGCCCGAATTTTACCGTTGTGGATTGCAGGATTGCGGTGTCAAATCCCCGGCCTTCATCACTGACCGTGATGCCGATCTCCTTGTCAGTGACTGACAGTCTGATACAGGCGCTTTTTACACCGGAATGCTTGACAACGTTGAATAACATCTCTTGCACGGACCGAAATAAAAATTTCTTCAAGGGTTCATATTCAACCTGCGTTTCAGAATCCGTTTGCAGCAACACTTCCAGTCCGAATTCCTGATGCATATGCCGGGCCAACCACTTTAGGGCTGCAGACAAATCAGAATGATATAGCACCGGGGGGCTTAATTCGTGCGACAGACGGCGAGATTTCTGAATGGACTCCGCTATCATTTGTTCAACTTTCTCCAGCAGGGATTTGGGTGGCAGGCTCTCATAAGTCCACTGTAGCTGTAGCTTGGCGGCGGCAAGTATTTGTTGGATATCATCATGCAATATCAGTGCAATACGCCTTCTTTCCTGTTCCTCGGCCTCGATCAATTCTACTGCCAAGGCCTGAAGCTGTTTTGCCCGAGTTTCCGCCAGTTCGGTGCGTTCGGCAACTCGTTGTTCCAAAGTTACATTCAACTGCCGCAAGGCCTCTTCTGCCTGCTTACGCTCTGTGATATCCAGCACCATTCCGAGAGAGCGGATTATCTGACCATTATGATCCCTGACATGCTGGCATTTTTCTTGGACATAGCGAATTTCCCCGGTTTGCTTACGGGTTATGCGGTGTTCGATTTCATATAGGTCTTTTCCGTCACGAATGGAGTTCAAATACGCCGCATTCACCGCAGCCCGGTCGTCCGGGTGGACATATGAAAGAAAAGCCTCGTAGGTGGCTTTGAACTGCTGGGACTCAAGACCGAAGATGCGGTACACTTCGTCGGACCAGGTTAACTCGTTCTTGATCGGGTCAAGTTCCCAACTGCCCAGATGAGCGATTTCCTGGGCGCGTCTGAGCCGTTGCTCACCTTTCCGCAACGCTTCGTTATTGTATCCAAGCCGGGACAGCATGTAAGCCAGGTTGATGAGGAATTCCATCCCGATGGTGATTTTTTCGCGGCTTATCCTGGGGACACGGTTCAGTGCGGCCAGGTATTCTTTTTCATCAAAGCCGTATTTTTGGGCTTGGGCTCTGAAAATCTCGTAATCCACCGTCTCGTTTTCGAAAAAAAACTGACCGGAAAAGACATTGCCTATATGTTCGCCATCCACGATGATGGGAGTTGCCATGTCCCAAAGGTTGTTTTTGCATTTGTATAGGTGCCCTTCGCCCTGGGCCAACCCTGCTGAGAGATAGGTGTCGCTTTCAATGCAATTGCGACAGGTATCCGGATGAACACGGTGGAATTTCGTGCATATATCCTGCCAACCGACGCCCACCAGCACTCGCCCTTTAATGTCTATAAGGCTCATCGGTATGCGGGAAAGCATATAAAAATAATCCATCAGCCGTTGAAGTGCCGGTGTATCGATGATTTCGGAAAGTTCAAGATCGACCGGTCTATTCTCTGATATGGGCATGCTTTCCAACTTCCAGCGCTTCCACGGTTCGCCTTCTCGAAGTGCCTGTAATTGAGGGCTATGATCGATGTATGACTGGGCTGAAGCTTGTTGGTGATGGACCGTCTATAGCCGTTTTTTTTATGAGATGCAATGATATTGAAAGGGGATGGTAAACAATAGGCTCGTTCCCTTGTCGATTTGACTTTTGACGGTCAGTTGCCCGCCGAGCATTTTTATTCGCTCATCCATGGAGGAAAAACCCAGTCCTTTTTCATAGGCGGGCTTTGATTCCAGCTTGTTTTTATCAAATCCTTTCCCGCCGTCTTTAATCAAAAAACTGATTTGGTTCTGTGCTCTTTTAACCTTTATTTTTACATAGGCGGTATTCGAGTGCTTTTGAATATTGGTGAGAATTTCTTGAAACACTCTATAGATAATGACTTCGGAGGTAAGGGGCAACAGGTTGTCGATGTTGGCGATGTCCATGATCAGTTTTATCCGGGCGTGCTTGGAAAACTCATCCGCCAGGGATTTAAGCGCTTCTGCAAGCCCCAAGTCCTGCAACGCCGCGGGAGATAAGTCATGGGATATCCGTCGAATTTGTGCAATAACCCCGTTGACATGTTGAAGGGTTTCGTCACATTCTTTGTTCAGGTGGACTTGGTCTTTGGATAGCTTCTTTTGAATGGATTGAATGCGGAGTTTCAGCACCGCCAGGGCCTGCCCGAGATCATCGTGAAGATCAGAAGCAATGCGTTTGCGCTCTTCCTCCTGGGCGGTTATGAGGTGGGAATAGAGAACCTGAAGTTTTTTTCGGGATTCTTTTAAATCCAGTTCGGTTTGTTTGCGTTCGGTGATATCTCGGCCCACGGCCAACGTCGCATTGATGTCTCCGGATTTATCCGGCACGCCGGTAAATACCCATGCATACCAACGCCACCCATGGCGCGTTTGGGCTTTTTCCTCGACATAGGATGAAAACGGCGGCTCAAAGGTTTTGTCAATCGCCTCTGCGATACGGGCGTATTCATCTTTATGGACAAGTGAGAGGAAGTTTTTTCCGAGCAATTGCGCTTGCGTTTTTCCCATGGCGATACAATACGAGGTGCCGGCAAACAGTAGCTTTCCCTTTTTATCGAACTTGACAATCAGATCCATTTGCTTTTCGACCAGCAGGCGGTAACTTTGCTCGCTTTTGCGAAGCGCTTCTTCGGCACGAATCCGCTGGTTGATTTCAACCGTCAGCAGTTCGTTTTTTTCGTTTAATTCCCTCGTCCGTTCCGCGACCTTTTGCTCCAGGCTCTTATTGATGTTCAGAATATTGTGCTCCTGGAAGCGTTTGGCACTCAACACGTTGGCAAAATGATAGATTTCTTTTAACCGAAAGGGCTTTTGAATATAAATCAACTTATGAACCGGTGGAATTCTGCTGACGATGTCCTCGGGCGTGTAATCCGAGTAGCCCGTCACAATCGCAATTTCAATTAGCGGGTCAATCTGACGAATTTGTTTCGCCACCCATATGCCGTCAGGCCCGGGGGGCATGCGGACATCCAGAAAGGCGACGGAAAAAGGTCGGTTTTCCGCAATGGACTGTTTCACGGTATCGACCGCCGTATCTCCTTGACGGCAAGTGGTGATTTTAAATTTTGATTTGTAGCTGTCGGCAAAGGGAATTTCAAAGACGCTCGAGTCGGTGTGAAAAGGACTATCCACTGAAAGGACATGCTGATATAGCTCGAGATATTTTTCTTCATCATCGGCGACAAGGATACGAAACATCTGCTGAGTTATCGGTGGCATGAAAATGGCCTTTCATGAACGGGGTAGAACAATCGGTGCAAGGGGTGGTTTACTCATTCGTAGCGCGCAGAACGCTGTGGATCAATGGTGCCAGATCCTGCCAGATAATCGGTTTAGTAATCATTTTTCGAATGCCGAGGGATTTTGCGATATCATGGTGCTTGGTTTCGCTATATCCCGAGCACAAAATAATCGGAATGTCCGGTCGAATTTGCAGTATCTTGCCTGAAAGGTCAAGCCCCGTTATTTTCGGCATGGTCAAGTCAGTAATGACTAGATCAAACCGATCCGGTGTTTCTTCAAATATGGCAAGCGCTTCTATTCCGTTGGTTCGGGTCGTGACTTGGTAACCGAATGAAGATAGTATCTCATATCCGAGATTCACCAATGACGGCTCATCATCCACCAGAAGAATTTTTTCGGCGCCGGTCGGAACAGGTACTTGAGGTTTATGTTCCACCCTGGCCACGCCCGCCGGAGACGGAAAAAAGATGTCAAAGCGGGTGCCTTTATTCGGTTCGCTTTGAACATGGATCGTGCCGTTATGACTTTTTACAATGCCATGAACGACGGACAGCCCCATGCCGGTTCCTTCCCCGGGCCCTTTTGTGGTGAAAAACGGGTCAAAGATACGTTCCAGCACCGAACGGGTCATGCCGTGGCCGGTATCGGAAACCGTCAATTTCTGATGGTTACCCGGCATTAGACCCGGATGGGCTGCCGCTAGGGTTTCATCGACAAGCACTTCTTCCAGACGAACATCCAATACGCCGCCCTTTGCTTGCATGGCATGGCTCGCATTGGTGCACAGATTGATTAATATCTGGTAGATTTGAATGGGATCGGCGATAACGGGGAGCAGATCTTGTTGAATGCTTTGGCGCAATTCAATGGTGCTCGGCAGGGAGGCGCGGAGCATCTTTAAGGCTTCCTTGATGACGACGCCGATTTGCAGCGGTTGGCATTCCGTCTTGTTTTTGCGACTGAACGTGAGAATTTGCCTTACCAATTCCTTGGCGCGGCTTGCGGCATTAAAAACTTCCTGCAGATAGCCATGCAGTTTGCTGCCCGCTGGAGTCGAGAGCATCGCGATTTCGGAAAATCCGGTGATGATCCCGATAATGTTGTTGAAATCATGTGCGATGCCGCCGGCCAAGGTGCCGATGGCTTCCATTTTCTGGGATTGCCACAATTTATCTTCCAGTTGTTGTTTTTCCAGATTTTGTTTGTCCAAAACTTCGGCAAGACTGTTGAATGCCTTCGCCAGATTTCCGATCTCGTTCTGATTTTCAACCGGCAGTCTATGAAAAATGCCATCTTTGCCGGATTTAACCGCCGCCACGGTGAGTCGCTGCAAGGGCTGCGTAATGCGCTGGGCAAGATAAAATGTGATTAGGGTGCCAACGGCGAGAAAGAAAACAGCGATAACCAGATTATTAAAGAGAACAAACAAAAGTTGCCTTTTCATCCGGCTTTTATCCAGTGTCAAACGCAGATAACCGAGCAGGTTATGGGATGTCGAGGGAGGTGTGCCCAATTCGCCGAGCAGGGGCGTGGAGACGCTATAGGCACTGTCAGACAGGACTGCCGACCAAAACACCATCTCCTTTTCCCTTTCCACGATTTGAATCAACGGGGGGTGCCTTGGCTGTTCGGTTTGAGAAAACGATTCCGGCGGCGTCTTCCCGGTGGAAGCAATATGCGCCGTTGTTTTAGCCGTTCCATGTATTTTTTGGAAAATTTCTTTTCCTTTTAGGTTAAATACGGTTACTTCCAAGACATCTTCGTGCTGAAACGCCCCTTCAACCGGTGTTTTCAAGAGCACCGGATTCTCGGAAAAGACACCGATCCGGCAACTATAGGCCAATGTTTTGGTCAGGAGGATGCCGCTTTCATGCATGCCGTTTACCAGCGCTTTATGCTGGTGGAATGCGCTGAAAATGGAGAACGCCGTGGAAATGGCGCATATGACGATGCTGAAAAATATGAAAATCTGAATATTCAGATTTTTCCGGAACTTCTCTTTGAAATTAAGGTTCATTCGGCGTGTGGTGCCTATTCGATTATGTTGATGTCAGGAAGCGTAATATCGTGAATTGGAATCCCGAGCTTTTCGGCAACTGTCTTGTTGAGAGTGATGACCGTTTTTTGCGCTTCAACCGGCGGCACGGTTTCCACCGGCTTTCCGGATAGAATTTGATTTGCCATTTCTCCCCCCTGCCGACCCATATCAAACAGGTCAAAACTGATGGACATAAATGCGCCTAAGGCCAGGTATCTTTCAGAAAACAGGACAAGCGGCATTTTATTGGATAGGGTGAAACTGAAAATAAATTCCAGGGTATCCGGTGTGATGACGCTGATATCCGGCAATAACCACAACGCATCCGGTATTGGATTCATATTCGTTAGAGCGCTTGGCACCTCCCGCGGGTCTCTGACCGGGGATGTCAACAATACCATGTCCGATTCTTCGGCCGCCTTTTGACCGCGTTTGACGAGGCGATCGGTCTGTTCGGGATTATACACCAAACCGATGCGGGCGGCATTCGGCAGCACGGATCGAATGATCGCCACCTGTTTTTCCTGGGCGATGTTCATGCTGACACCAGTGATATCGGGGGCGTTGGCGACCATCGGGCCCGGGTCGAGAATCATAAGATAAACAATCGGCGCTTTGGTTGCTGATTTAATCGATTGGAGTGCATCCGGCCCAATTGCCACAATCAGGTCCGGGTTTACGGAGGATATTTTTTTGACGAGGTCGTCATGCGCAAATTCAGAGAGGACGATTTTTTGAATATTGGTGCGGCATACGCTTTTAAACCCCTGAAGGGCTTCATTGTATGGGGGGACATCAAGGCTCTGAACAGATATTACGGCCGGAGGACTTGCTGCTGCCGTGCTGGTGAACTGGAGCATTAGAATCGCAAGAATGAATATCAGCATCTATTCAGTAATAATCGGGTCGTAAAATTAACGTTAAAATGCCGCACACACCTGACCCCGTTTCCCTCCGATTGCCCGCCACTTGAGTCGACGGCATACCCATTCCAACCCGGTAGGCAGAACTGAACAGTAATCGTTTTTCTCCAAATTTGCAATGGTTCTTGCGACGTGGATTTTTTTAGCAATGCTTGTAATTGCTAATCAAAGCTGATATGTAAAAAACGTTTTTTCGACTCTCGCCCGGCTGTGAATTTGTTTTTTCCTTTCAAATCGGGTTGCTATGAAGTTGTTTCCAGGCAAATTCATCGTGTTTTGGGTTCTTTTCGGGCTGAGTGCGGTTGCGACGGCGCAATCCTCTTATGAAATGAAGCTCTTGAGCCTTTATTTCCCCCAGAAAGACCTGGTGATATCAGCCACAAGATATCCCAAACCGATTTCAAAAACCGCCGAAAATGTGACGATCGTGACGGCCGATGAAATTCAAAAAATGAACGCCCATACCGTGGCCGATGTACTCAGTCGGGTGCCGGGGCTCTTTGTCAATTTTACTCAGGATTTCGGAGCGACATCGCTTTTGACCCTTCAGGGTTCTGAAGACCGGCATGTCCGGGTGATGCTGGACGGTATTCAGTGGAATTTCTTATCGGACGGGCATGCTGAAACCAACGCCATACCCGTCGGCATCATCGAGCGGATCGAGATCATCAAGGGGCCGGCTTCTTCCGCCTGGGGTTCTTCCCTGGGCGGGGTGATCAATATCATTACCAAACAGCCCGGTACGCAACCGGCGCCGACCGGATCCGTGAGCGCCGCTGTCGGAGAATCGCGCACTTTTGATTATAACGCCCAGGTTGCCGGACTGATCGGACCCGTGGGATATTATCTTTACGGTGGGAAACAGGCCTCCGACGGGTTGTGGAATGACCGGGAATATGACAATGGCAGTTTTTTTTCGAAGGTGAATATTCCGGTTGCGGACCGGGGGGGACTGCAATTGAGCTTTGGTTACAGCCGGCCGGAAAACGACGGCGGGGAGATTTCAAGCGCGGACATTTACGGCCTGGGGGAGATCGAGAGTCGCCACACCCTCGCATCGCTGGATTTGACGCTGACCAGAGCAATCGAGCTGAAGGTGTCGGGCTTTCATCTTTCCAGGGATACGGAGGTCACCGTCCTCGGTTTAGGTTTGGGCATGTTGAGCACCACGGCCGGTGAGCTTTTCTCCGATACCGCCTGGGATGAGGAAACCTACGGCGGTAGCGCGAAACTCGTCTGGAAAGACGGCGCGCATGTCGGCGTGCTGGGTTTCGATGCGGATCACGGGGAAATGGATCAGTTGATTCTGGCAGGCGCCACCCTGCAAGCGTTCGGGGTGCCGGAATCCGATCTGAGCCGGTCCGACCTGGATCGCTGGGCCGTGTTTTTAAACGATACGATCACATTCGGAGATTTTTCGATCACGCCCGGCGCGCGATTCGATCACAACAGCGTGGCGGATTCCTTTTTCAGCCCCAGCCTGGGGATCGCGTACAATCATCAGGACAACACCATTATTCGTGCCACGCTGGCACGCGGGTTTAATTACCCCTTTTTATCTTTGCTGTCCGGCGGCGGTCTTTTCCTGGACCCCAATCCGGATCTGGAACCCGAAGACGCCTGGTCCTATCAGCTCGGCTTTGAAACCGTCAAGATTCCATATCTCTGGTTACGGTTCAGCGCGTTTTTTCATGACCAGGATAAAGCCTTGAAGGTGGCGCCCGGCGGGGGCGGACCGCCCGCGTATAATTCCATTTTCATCAATTCCGGCGGCCGGGATCGTAGGGGAATCGAACTGGAGGTAAAAACCAGGCCGGTCTATGATGTGTCGCTGTTCGGACATTGGACTTATGTGGATATCGACCCGGCAAATGAGACCTTTTCCAATGCCATGCACACAGCGGGGATCGGCATGGAATACAGCAACCCGCGGATTTGCCAGGCCCAGCTTTTCGGCCGGTATGTGGATTGGGATCTTCCGGAATCCTATGGCGCAAGTTACGGTGATGTGATATGGGATTTAACTATCAGCAAAAAAATATTTACCCATAAAACAATGAGCAGTCATTTGTTTATGACCGCTCATAATCTGTTGAACGGATCACAGTATTTTTTAACCCAATTAAATAATCCGGAAAGATGGATGGAAGCGGGAATACGCTGTGAGTTTTAGGTGATAAAGGCAAAACGGGTTTGCCTAATAGACGATAACCATCTTAGCGTTAAAGGAGGAACCAAAATGGAAACGACATCCCACAAAGTCACGGAAGAAGTACCGGCCATTGAAGTATTGGACGAGGGAATGGATGGTGATTTCGATATCAGGGCGATTTGCTGCATTGCCTCTTACATGCCCCTATGGAAGTACTGATGAGGCCAAAATCGTATAGACATATTCTCTGCGCCATCAGTTGCGTTTCATACGTTTTCAATCGAGAGTGTCCATACCATTATGTGCGGACTGGTAATTCGATCGGCTTTCCCGAAAGGGGAGATTCTTCTCCCCTTTTTTTATCCCTTTAGACCCCTTATCAGAAATATGCACGCTTTTGCGTGTATATTCGCTGAAGGTGAAAGATGGCTTTCATGCATCCCAGCATCCCAGCATCCCAGCATCCGGCTTTGCCGGGTTAGGCTGCCATGCCCTTATCCCGATATCTCAAAATCTTTGCCGGTCAAGCGTCACCGGATGATCTTGTCGTCTTTTCCACCCGGACCATTTCAAAAATCCGCGTTTCAAGGGAGACCTTTCAGCGCATCAAAGCCGGGAATGTAACCGCCGCTGAAAGCGAAACGCTTTCCAGGCTCGGTATTCTGGTTGAAGACACGCAAATGGAAAAGGCGTCCGTATGCGGGATGATGAATCGTTTAAATACCGCAAACCCGGATCTGCAAATTATTGCCGTGATGAATCTGGACTGTAATTTTTCCTGTGTGTACTGTTTTGAGGGTGATCCCGAAGGGGACCGGTACATGACTGCCGAAACCGCGGATCGGCTCATCGGGTTCATCAAGCGGCGGTTTACAGCGGAAAGGAAAAGACTGCTGGTTACCTTTTACGGCGGAGAGCCGCTGTTAAGCGTGCCGCGCATCGAATATATCGCATTCGCGCTCAAATCGTTTGCGGCATCCCGGAAGGCCGCGTTTTCATTTAACCTGGTGACCAACGGTAGTCTGTTGACGCGAAAGGTCGCCGAACGGCTGGTGCCCCTGGGGCTTACTTCGGCCAAAGTCACGCTGGACGGTCCCGGCGAGGTTCATAATCGCTACCGGCCGTTTAAATCCGGAGCGGCAAGTTTCGATGTATTGATAAACAACGTAAAGGCGGTCAGTGATATCGTCAAAATCGGTATTGGCGGGAATTACGACCAGCAGTCCTGGCCGCAGTTTGTGCACCTGCTTGATTTTCTGGAAGCGAACGGGCTGACGCCGAATGTTCTCGATGGGGTGAAATTCGACCCCATCCTGAAGCCCGCCAACCATCCGCATCTGCTGGCTAAATATCAGGGGGGATGCTTGGTGCCGCATGCGCCCTGGATTCTCGAGGCGGAAAGCGTTTTACGAAAAGAGATCTTAAAAAGGGGGTATTTCACACCGAAGATTCAGCCCATCATGTGCGCCATTGAAAACCGGAGCACCTTTGTGGTGAACTATGATGGCGGGCTCTTCAAATGTCCCGCGTTTGCGGGGCATGAAAATTTCGCCGTCGGCGATGTCGGCACCGATGGGACGAAAGCGGATACAATTTACGGGCTTGATAACTGGAAAAACGAGGAATGCCTGAACTGCGAATACTTACCGCTATGTTTCGGCGGCTGTCGGTACATGGCTTTCTTGCAAAATAACGGCGCTATCGGAACCGTGGATTGCAGGAAATCCTATTTTGACGCAGCCCTGGAAACCCTGGTGAGGCAAGATATTAATTACCGAAAAAAGAAAAAACCGGCTGAATAAGCGTTGACGGTCTTCAACAGATGCGCCCCACTCACAGCGGATAGTGACGCCGCGCTTATTCTTACTTCCTCCAGTTTCAGCCGATGGCACACGAATGCTATGGCGTCATTTTCACCGGTACGGTGTGCCAGATGGTGTCGGCATATTCGAGAATAGCCCGGTCACTGGAAAATTTACCCATGCGGGCCGTGTTCAAAATCGATTTTTCGGCCCATTCATCCGGATTCTGAAATAACCGCGCCGCTTCTTCCTGAGCGGTGACATAGGCGCGATAATCGGCCATGAGCATATAATAATCGCCCTTATCAAAGAGGGTTTGCAGAAGGGGGGCGAATAATCTTGAATCCTGTGGCGAGAAAAAGCCGGACGCGATCATGTCAATAGCCTTTTTCAATTCCGGATCATTGGCATAATAAGACATCGGATCATATCCGCTTTGCCTTAAATGGGTGACTTGAGTCGTGGTCAGGCCGAAAATGAAAATATTTTCCCGCCCCACTTCTTCCATGATTTCTATATTGGCGCCATCCAGCGTGCCGATGGTCAGCGCGCCGTTGAGGGACATTTTCATGTTTCCGGTGCCGGAGGCCTCCATGCCGGCCGTTGAGATCTGCTCTGAGAGATCCGCGGCCGGAATGATTTTTTCCGCTTGGGAAACGCAATAATTCGGCAGAAAAAGCACCCGAAGCCGCCCGGCGACCATGGGGTCTGAATTGATCTTCTCTGCCACCGAGGTGATGAGCTTAATGATGCGTTTGGCCTGATGATACGCAGGCGCCGCTTTCCCCGAGAAAATGACCGTGCGGGGGCACACCGGAGTCTTCGGGCTTTCGAGCATTCGGTTGTAAAGAGTTATCACATGCAGGGCGTTCAAGAGTTGCCGCTTATATTCATGAATTCGTTTGACCTGAACATCGAACAAGGATTCCGGGGTGACTTCCATGCCCACTTTTCGCAGAATATAGCGGGCCAGCCGTTTTTTGTTTTCAAGCTTGGTGCGTATCCAGGCAAACCGGAATTCAGGATCCCGGGCATAGGGAACCAATTCTCGGAGCCGTTCCAGATCGGTGATCCAGCCGGCGCCGATGACGGAAGTGATGAGCCGCGAGAGTGTGGGATTGGCCTGGCAGAGCCATCGGCGGGGGGTGATGCCGTTGGTGACGTTGCCGAGACGGCCCGGATACAGTTGATCAAACTCCTTGAAAAGACAAGTTTTCAGAATCTCGCTGTGCAGGGCCGCCACGCCGTTGACCGAATGGCTGCCCACGATGGCCAGATGCGCCATTCGAATGTGTTTGCCGGCGTCTTCCTGAACAATGGACAGCTTTTCATAGAGCGCCGGATCATTCGGGTACTGTCGTTGAACTTTTTCCAGAAAAAGGCGATTGATTTCAAAAATGATTTCCAGGTGCCTCGGTAATATACTGCCGATCAGGGCGACCGGCCACGTTTCCAGCGCTTCAGGCAGAACCGTGTGGTTGGTATAGGCAAATGTTTTTTCGCAAATCTCCCATGCCGGTTCCCAGTCCAACAGCTCCTCGTCCATCAACACGCGCATGAGTTCCGGAATGGCGATGGCCGGGTGCGTGTCATTTAGCTGAATGGCGATGTAATTCGAAAATTCCAGAAAGGACGAATGTTGTTTTTTATACCGGCGAATAATGTCCCGCAAGGTGGCGGCGACAAAGAAGTACTGCTGTTTTAAGCGAAGCGCTTTTCCCTGCTCCGCCTCATCGCTGGGGTAGAGCACCTTGGAAATATTTTCGGTCAACACTTTGTTTTCTACGGCGCCGATGTAGTCCCCTTGATTAAAGTCATCCAGGTTGAATTCACGGCTCGATTGGGCGATCCACAACCGCATATTCGTTACGAAATCGTCCCCGAAACCGGGAATCAGAATATCGCAGGCCATCGCCATCACGGATTCCCCATCCACCCAGCGATACCGAAGTCGCCCGTCATCGCCCGAATAGGACTCTGATCGGCCGTAAAAACGGATCTCCTCAAGGTGTGCGCGTCGCTTGATTTCCCACGGATTGCCCCGGCGCAGCCAATTATCGCAACTCTCGCGTTGGTACCCGTTTTCCAAGGTTTGATGAAAGATGCCGTAATCGTATCGAATGCCATAGCCGTAACAAGGCAAATTCCGGCAGGCCATGGAATCCATATAGCAGGAGGCCAATCGGCCGAGGCCGCCGTTACCGAGGCCGGCATCCCATTCTTCTTCCTCAAGCTCGTCTATGTCAAAACCCATTTCCCGCAGTGCGATGCGGGCTTCTTCCTCCATTTGAAGGCTGATGAGGTAATTTTTCAAAAAACGGCCCGGTAAAAACTCCAGAGAGAGAAAATAGACGCGCTTGGCCATGGTGTCATACATGGCGCGTTGTGAGCGGATCCATCGCTCAATTAACCGATCTCGCACGCTATAAGCCAGTCCCATGAAACAGGAATATTTGTCCGGCTTGAAGGGGTCGTTTCCAAGGTTTGAGCGAATATGCCTGCGGATATCGGTGACCAGGGCGTTGGTTTCGGGTTTGGAAACGGTGCCATTGCGGTTGGGTTGGGGCTGCGCCATTAAAACCTCCGTGAGGAAAAAAAGAATAGTGTGGTTTGTTGGAGCAGCCTGCCGGAAGAGGAGATTCCAGGCCCGCTGTCCTGAATATCAATTTCTACATTATATGAAGAATTTTCTTTTAAGACCAGCATTAATTTCCTCCTTTTCGCGACAGCTTCGGGAACGACCGAATACCCCGTATGATATCGGAAATTGGCTTACGCGCCCATTATATCATTGACGGTAACTCGTTAAATTATATAATAACCCGAATTCCAGGCCGCTTTTTGACAATGACGTCCCCCCTGAAGGAAAGGGCTGTTAGTTTTGAATACCGAATCTGAAAAGGCATATATCCTTTTCGAGCAAGTGAAGAAAAGTTACCAGCAAACCACGCTGGCCGTTAGTGCGACACTGTTCAATGCAGGCGTGCTATCATTGATTTTATTGCCGGTTGTCTCGGCGCCTGCATTGCTCTCGTGGTTGGGCGCGCTTATGGCGGTTATTTGTTTTAGGCTCATTCTAAAGGCGCGTTTCCTGCGAGCGGACGTGCAACCGGCGGATGTATCGAAATGGAAGCATCTGATTTTTATTTCTTCGTTTTTAGCCGGCAGCTTATGGGGGGTCGCGGCTGTTTTGTTATTCCCTTCGGATTCGTTTGTCCATCAAGTTGTTATCGCTTTTGTTGTCGGCGGTATGATTGCCGGCTCCGTGGGCGCTTTTTCTGTTTTATCCGGCACATTTTTATCATTCAGCCTGCCGGCGATGCTTCCGCTGATTTGGCGATTCTTTTATGCGGGTGACGAAATACACACCGGCATGGCAGCAATGACTTTATTGTTCTGGCTGCTCATGTGGTTTGCAGCTAGACGACTCAATCAGACGATCGAAACCTCAATTGCCCTGCAGTATAGAAACACGGGGCTTATTGCCGATTTGCGTTCAGAGATCGGCGAACGGAAAAAAGCCGAGGCCGAGCTGCGCGAACACCAGAAGCGGATTGAAGATATTGTTGAGGCGCGAACGGCAGCCCTGGTAAACGCCAACTCGATGCTGTCCCTGGAGATAGAGGGGCGGAAAAAGACTGAAGATGCCTTGCGGGAGAGCGAGGAAAAGTATCGCCTTTTGGTGGAAAATATTAATGATGTTATTTACTCGGCGAACAAGGACGCCATATTGGAGTTTGTTAGCCCGACCATTGAAAACGTTCTGGGGTATCGGCCCGAAGAGGTGGTGGGGCAATCGTTTCTTCCCGTTTTTCATAAACAGGATTACGCCCGTGTTCAAAACCGATTTCAGAAAGTTTTGGCAGGAGAACTAACACCCCAGGAATACCGGATGCGGCGAAAGTCGGGCGATTATTGCTGGGTGCGTATTTCAAGCCGCCCCAGGTATATCAACCACCTTGCCGTCGGGATTCAGGGGGTGTTAACGGACATAACGGACCGAAAGCTTCTGGAAGCCGAACTCGAACAGGCGCATAAAATGGAGGCCATCGGAACACTGGCGGGTGGGGTTGCCCATGATTTAAATAATATTCTTTCCGGATTGGTGAGTTACCCGCAATTGTTGCTGATGGATTTGCCCGAGAACAGCCCGATGCGCGATTCGATTCGGCTCATTCAAAAGTCGGGCGAAAAGGCCGCTGCGATTGTACAGGATATGTTAACCCTGGCTCGAAGGGGAGTTCCCACCTTTGAAATCGTCCCATTGAATTTAACGATTATGGAGTATCTGGAGAGTCCGGAACATCAGAATCTGATGGCCCACCATTCGGACATTGAATTTATTTTTTGGCTTGAACCCACCCTTCTCAACATTCAGGGCAGCCGGATGCATCTGGCCAAAACGGTCATGAACCTGGTGACCAATGCGGCCGAAGCCATTACCGGTAAGGGCGTTGTGACCATTGAAACCGAAAATCGATATGTCGAAAGCGAAGCGCCGGGGCCGGGCAATCTGCCGGAGGGGGATTACGTCGCACTTCGCGTGACGGACGACGGCAACGGTATTTTGCCCGATGACATCAACAAAATATTTGAGCCGTTTTATACCAAAAAAGCCATGGGAAGAAGCGGCACCGGGCTCGGCATGACGGTTGTCTGGAACACCGTTCAAGATCATAAAGGGCACATTGAAGTGCAAAGCAACCCGGGCCTCGGCACTACCTTTACGCTCTTTTTTCCTGCCACACGGGAGGAGGTGGCTGAACCTGCCGAAGCCTTGAATATCGACACCCTGAGCGGGAATTCGGAATCAATCCTTGTGGTGGATGACGTCAAGGAGCAACGGGAAATCGCCTCCGGCATCCTGAGAAAACTGGGTTACTCCGTCTTTACCGCCGAAAGCGGTGAGCAGGCCCTTGCATGTTTGTCCGGGCAAGCCTTTGACCTGCTGGTGTTGGATATGATCATGGAGACCGGAATGGACGGCCTTGAGACCTATGAGAAAGCCTTGGCGCTTCATCCCGGCCAAAAGGCAATCATTGTCTCGGGATTTTCGGAAACCGAACGTGTGCGCCAGGCGCAAAAGCTCGGCGCCGGCACCTATTTAAAAAAGCCCTATTTGGTGGGAACTCTTGGATATGCTGTTCAGCAGGAGTTGCGAGCGCAGGGCCGGCCGGTATCACGGGGATGATGCCGTCCCCTTCGGCACCGATATAGAAATAATGTCTTAAAACTGCCTCTATGCCGAATGGCTGACGCGATAAAGCAGCAATTGTTTGTTTTTTCCTGTGTTTGTTTTTTCCTGTTGACATCCCTCATCGCATGGGTTAAAAGCCAAATCTCCACGTCAGTGGGGGGAACAGGCTCAGAAATATTCCTCGATAGCTCAATAGGCAGAGCGGGTGGCTGTTAACCACTAGGTTGTAGGTTCAAGTCCTACTCGAGGAGCCAATAAAATCAAGGGCTTAGAGAAAAAAACCTCTAAGCCTTTTTTTCGTTTCCAACCATATTTCCAACCTATCAACCCGCCGCCAACAAAAAAACCGGCCCCCTAATAAGGAGCCGGTCAATGTCTCATTCAAGACAGGTTATAAGGTCGCGCCATCTTGCCGTGCCGGTTCCGGCGTTGAGGGTGCGGCTAATAGGTAGAGGGCTTTGGCTTGAAAATTTGTGAAATTGGAAACCGTTTCCAATTTAAAGGTTTCGGCAACAGACATCCAGTTGGTAGCCGTTCTGTGAGTCATCCAAGGAAAGCACCCCTCAACCCACTTCAGGAAATGGCCACAGCCTTCGCCATGCTGACCATCTTGCCGGATACGCCTACTGCTTTAGCGGCTTTGTCGCGGGATTGTAACTCTCGCTTTTTTAACTCGTTAATACGGTTTAAAAATTCTTCTTTGCTTATGGTTATTGTGTCATGTTCTGCTGATTCTTCAGCGTCGCAGTTCTTACACATGCTGTATAATCCATGAGGCCAATGATGGTCGCATACCGGACAATGCCATAAATGGCCCATATCCCCATCA
Organism: Desulfobacterales bacterium; assembly: GCA_034003325.1. Lineage (NCBI taxonomy): Bacteria > Pseudomonadati > Thermodesulfobacteriota > Desulfobacteria > Desulfobacterales > Desulfobacterales bacterium. The sequence goes on along the minus strand of JAVEYW010000014.1, from coordinate 9,561 downwards.
AACATATCACCGCATACTTTACATTTTAGATATTGCCGTTCCGGCTTCTCCCCATCTTTAGCTTGAGGTACTTTTTCCTCAAGCTTGTTTTTGCCAAAATCCTCTTTGGTCATTTGGCCTACTATTTTGCCAGCCTTCCGCTGTTCCTCCTTAGCCATCTCCCCATAAACCCTCTCCACTTCAACCGCCAACATAGAAAGCTGGCTTTTGGTCATGGACAGCACAGCCACCGCGCCACGAACGGCACTAAGCCCTTATGCCCCTATGCACCCGGCATAGATCGCGCCACCATGAGCCTGTGCGTGACGCATAACGCTAAATGTCATGTCTCTTTCAAATTCTGTGCCGAGTGAATTTTAATCTAATGAGACAGGATAGTTTTACATGAAGGCATGCAATTTGCTTTGAGACAGTTTTTTATGACTCGTTGCGCATGGTGTTAGGTCACCGCCTTCCTTCTACCCATCGATATAAGTTTCAGCCCAACACGGCGTGCCGTCGCACCCCATACCCCTGGCGCTTTCAGGACTAAACCCGCTTGAATTCTTTGGTGGCCCGTTTGGATCTCGCCATAATTCGAGCAACCGCCGCCTGTTCCGTCGCCATATTTCACCGGCATCAGGATTTAAGGAATATGGTTCACGACCGATTGCGCGCGACATGGCATGCCCACCGCTGCATATCTGGCAATCCGCAAGGAGGCATGTTCCAGTCAAAAAATGCAAGATTGACGAACTGTTCAGGACCCCCGCGCCTCTATTTTTTCGCGTTCGATTGGTCGGCATTAATACCCCCTTGGCGGTCGGCCTATCGCCTTAACAGGTTCAAGATCCAACGAAAGCGCCTTTAATCCGGCAAGAAAAGCGGCCCGGCTATCTCGTTCACATGCAAGCAAAGGATGAGGCTTAATCTGTCCCCATTTATCCAAAATTGTCAGCCCGTCCAGGTCGATTTGTGTCCTGGCTGATTGTGCCCGGTCAAAGCTTTCGCAGGCAACCCTCAAGATCCGCAAACCTGCCGGATCATTAATGCCATGCTCCACTATGATATCATTCCAGATCTGTTTCGATTCAGAACTTAAGTGGTCCGGCGGTTGAGAGCCATTGACCTGTGGGATATCCATCGCTTTTTGTGTCTTTTTTGTCATGGTGTGACCTCCAAATTTTTAAAAGTGAAAACTTTGATTCTCACGCGTTTTCCTGCCGCTCCGGTTAGCGGCTCGTCGATCTCTTAAGATTTCGCCCCCCCCTACCCCCTGGACGCTCAACTATCATATGCGATAGATTGCCCGCCCCGGAAAGGAAGCGGGCAACAATCACATCAGGCATAAACCGGTTTCAGGTTTTCGCCAATCGGCCGTTCGCTTTCGATTTCTGTGAAAGCATCAATTGACGGGATGCCTTTTTTCAGCAAGTCAATGGCATCCAGGTCAAATTCCGGTGACAACTTCATGTCTTCAAGCCGCCGGAGAGAGTCCTGGCAATAGGTCAAAGCTGACAAAACCGCCTGCCTATTGGATGCCTCTTTTACGGTCTTTGTCATGCCGATCAAATTCCGTCGGGCGCCCCCTGAAACGCGGGAAATCCGGCCCGGTTCGCGCAAGTGCGCCAGCCTATCTTGAAAAAAGGCAAGGCCTTCGTCAATCCGCCGGTCATAGGTTTCGTTCAAAACCGCATGAAGCCCGGCGATTTCAGTTTCAAACCGATGCCCCGCGCCCATCAACCCAGCTTTTGCCAACCGGAAAGAGTCAACCGCCTCATTTAACGCCTTTTGTGCGGCTTTAACCCGCTGTTCCAATCTTGCCACATCGGCTTTCAACCTCGGGATTTCAGCATCGCGTGCCTTTTCGGCTTCCTTGATCCGTCCGGCCGTCTCATGGCGCCGCGTCAAGAGTTCCGCCTTTTCTTCTTCTTCCATCTTCTTCAACATCGGGCTTTTCTGAATCTTTTCAAACATTTGTTTAACTTTTTCTTCGAATTTCTCAATCATCTTACTTTCTCCTTTGTTGGTTTATTGTAACAATTCCAAGCAATTACGCTTGAACTCTTCGAGCCTGTTCGCGTCCGTGCACTCTAACACGCTGATAGTGTTTGATATTCGGCCAATGAGCGATAGACATTCAATATCAATACTTTTGGTGTGATTTGGATTCATGAAATATTCCAAGTGTTTATTTGGTTTTTGTGCTTTCAATGTGCTATACTCTCCTATGTCCAGTAGGCCGAAGTCGGTAAATACGCTCTCTAAAGTCCTCTGATATGGTCAAATGGGCACAACCAAGACCGCCTATGGTGGCGTCGTCTTCTATGCTGTCGAGCAACCCGGACTTGTATGCCACCCGGCCGTATTCGCGGAAAGTCTCCGTGCTGATATCCGCGCTGTCACAAGCCAGTTCTACGGCCAGCTCGATTGACCAATCGGTTATACTGCCAGCATTTCCGATGATTTTATCAAGTTTCCAGGGTGAGTGGCGCTTGTGGCGCAAAATCCTATTTAAGCTCTATATAAATCTTCTCCCTGTTGTATTTTCCTACACACACATTTTACAACAGGGGTGATCTCGAAACATGTGCCACTAACGCCACTTGCGCTGTCATTTTAGCCCGACGCCATAGAGCATTCGAGCCCCGGCGGTTCCTTTTCCGGCCTCGGCCCCCAACCGGATAACCCGACTGGAGAAAGAATTCCTGCCAAGCGTTCGCCGGACGCCTGAATCCGTGGCCCACTTTTGATAAGCGACATATAAGTCCGCGCTTAAAACCGATAAGCCCGGCCCGAGCAAGCAGCATTCGTCAACAAACTGCGCCGCCTGGTCGCACTCGTAACGCCATGCCTTTTTGGCGGCCAAGCACTCTTGCGTTTCAATAAAGCTGCCCCGCTCAAACAATGTTGTGAGGCCCTCAAGCGCTAAGGAAAGAATACCTGGAGCCTCATCTGCTAATTTTTTGTCAAGCTGCTTGTCTTGCTCTTCTTCCTGAAAAATGCGATTGAATGGAATAATAATTGCCCTGCGAAACAGCGCATCGGAAAAATCCCTTGTGTGTGGCATATGGTTCGTACCAAACCAACATGTCACGTAAGGTCTGAAATCAAAGGGATTCTTGTGTTTATGCTCGGCCGTTGTGAGTTCCCCGGAAACGATAGCTTTCAATTGTGCGTCGGGGATTTCGGCTCCTTGCGCTATTTCGGTCACCAAATTTACCAGCCTGTGGTGCAGGTGCGCCCTCTGAAACTTATTGTCAAACTGTGACGGTTGTACCGCGCATATATTCTTCACTCCGACAAGCGACTGAACCGCGTTCATCAACTTCGATTTACCGTTTGCGCCTGATCCGCTCAAAATGAAAAACTTTTCGTACTCGCAGCTTGATAGCAAGCTGTATCCGATGCACTCCAAAACCAGAGCTGTCTTGTTTACCCGGTCGGAATCATCGCGGAATACTTCTTGGAGATACCTTAAAAACCGGGGCGCTTTTGCCGCCGGATCATAGGCCGTTGCAATCTGCGTTGTGCGATAATTTTCTCGGCAATGTGGCTTTAAAACCCAATCGTGATCAACGTAATGCAGCTCACCGTTGGGGCAGTTTATTGTCCGCCGATCCACATCAAAAACATGTCCGCTTTTATAAATTTCTGTTTTGAAAAGGTCGAGAATTGAACCGACGATGGTCTTCGTCAATTCTTCGGATTCAGATATTTTGTGAACGCTTTTCTTTATCTCACGATCATCAGCTTGTACCCACAAACCGTGGCCGTTATACTTCCAGGTAAACACGCCGTCATGGATAAGGTTTTCTGCGCCAACCATGGCAATAACCGCGCGTGCTGCCTGTAAGTGTTGAAAATCCTTTTCGGCCTTTATGTGTTTAAACTCTTTGGCGTCTGCTTCAAGCGAAGAAACGGAAACGCCACCATTCGGATTTAATTCTTTCGATCGCTTTACAATGTATTTTCGCAGTGATAATATTTGCGTAGCGGGAAGCCCGCTGGTGCTAACCTTTTCCGCTATTCCGGTGATAAGCTCGTCAAAATCCGCACATTGTTCAATTAACGCGGATAGTTCCGCCCGCGTTACTGTTTGGTCAAAGTCTTCCGTGTCTTCTTCCTGCTCGCTTTGTGGCGATAATTGCCGGATAACTTCGTCGGCACCTTCCAGCGTAAGCAGGTCGTTGAAGTCGGTCGGTTCGCTCGAAACGTCTTTAAATTCAGGAATCGCGACCCGCGCATTTATAACAGACGCGGCCACTTTCGCTTTTTTGACGCCGACGTTGCCGATTTCGGGTTTCCATTGGTCATTGTCGGCAGCTATCAGAATTTCGGCGCTCGGGTATTGCTTGCGGATTTTCAGCGCAACCGGTTCAAGGTTTCCGGCATTGAAAGCGACAAACACGCTTCGCCCGGTACATTCAAAGAGCGTTGCGCCCGTTGAATATCCCTCGCAGATGATGGGCGGTCCGTTCCCATTTATGGTGAAGTAATTGCCTTTTACTTCGCCACCAGATAGAAACCGCTTTTCTCCATTGGCGTAAATGCGCTGTAGGCTTCGAATTTCGCCCGATTCGCTCGTAACGGGTATAAGTAACCGCCCGTCGCTGTCCAGCCGGATACCGTGCGCCTTGACTTGTTTTTTAATGAGGTAGGGGTGATCATCCGTTGCCGGTATTGCCGCTTCGAATTCGGCCCGTGCTTCTTTTGCGGCCTGGCTGTGTTGCGCTTTAAGTTCTTCGGCTCGCTTCCGTTTTGCTTCTGCTATGCGCTCGTCCATTCGGCGTTTTTCTTCTGGCGAGCATTGACGGCTGCCGTTCAGTGGCGAATACTTAAAGTCTTCTCCACCATGAATTCCGCCGTAAAGGACGGGATAATCGTCTATGTGCCCGACAAACCACGCGTCACGGTTCCCGCGTTTTCTGCCATCAACCGGATATCGTTCAATATTGCCATCGAATTTCGGTTCGCGGTCAAGAACGATTCGCCGGTCGGTCAGCACCTTTTTCATGGCGTCGAAAACACTTTGCCAATTAAGTTTTAATTGACTTTCTGCTTCATTTGCGATATGCATTATCTACCTCTTCAAGCTGCTTTCGGAAAGCCCGTAAACCTTCCCCGGTTCGGGCTTTTCGGCGTTTTATGGGCTTAGGCTGCTGACTGGCCGTTCGGATCGATTCGACGTTGAAATGCGAATGCTTCGCAGTCCTCTTTTCTGTAACGAATCGCTCGACTGCCGAGTTTCAAATAAGCCGGTCCTTTTCCCAGGTGCCGCCAATTTCGAAGGGTTTGAACTTTTATACGTAATTCTTCGGCGACTTGCTTTTCGTCAAGTAGATGTAGGTCCATTTTTTGACTTCTCCCTTTTTAAGCGTTGTCCGCGTAGTTTTTTTTCCGCGTTCTTACTTATGTAAAAGGGTGAAATAAGGGGGGGTGTTTATTTCGCAGCCAATAAAAAAGGCCCCTGGAAAAAAAATCCAGGAGCCCTATATAAAAGGTGTGTTTTTGTTTTAGTCGTCGGCGAATAGGCTTTCGGAAAGCTCTACCGTTTTTAGGCCGCGCTCTTTTCCGGCAATCCGCAAATAATCAGCGCAAGGATACCAATCGCCGGATTTGTAACACTTTGCACCATATGGGCACTTGGCGCAAAGCTCCGTCGCGGATTCTTTTTTTTCTTCGGTTGAAAACTTTTGTGCGGGCTCATATGGAACATTATAAATTTTCTCATAAGCTGATCGCCACTGGCTTTTAACGGTTGAAAGCGGCCGTTTCACGATTTTTGAAATTATGTTAAAAGTCACTGTCCCCGGAGTTTTCCCGGCCTGCCCGTATAGGTCCCAAACCTTTAGCAATTCTTCGGCTTTTGGAAGCCACTTGGCGCGAGAAAACGTCCGCCTCTCGTTTAAAAATCGGCCGTGTTTTTCGGTAGCCACAAGGGCTTTGACCTCTGACAAAATCGCATCCATCGGGCGGTCTGTGTCGATCGCCACCAGCAGTGTTTTTGTTGGGTGATCGCCCATAAGATTTTTTATGATTTTTTCCGAATCCATGCAAAGCTCTTCCGCGTAATACTGATTGAGCCTATCTTCAAAAGGATCTGGTTTTCCGAAAAATATCCAATCGTCTTCTTCCTGCCTACTCCATCCCATCTCAGCACAAAGCCGCTTAAAGGCCCTATAATAAGCATCACTTGCCGCCGCACGATCCGAAACAACCGCCGGGCTTACAAGCGATTCCGCCAGTATGTCTTCAAGCTCTTTCTCTGAAATATTTGGATACTTCACGCGAAGCTGTTTAAAAAAATCCCCGAAGCCAGTTTCATCCAAATACGTTTTAAACTGCTTTGGATTGCGTTTTAAAAATTCAACGGCAGCTTTGCCTAAGAGTTTGGTTTGATTGTAATTATTCGGCATTTTCGCTCTTCCGTTTTTGCAAATTGCTTATGTTGTCGATGATATCGCCCGCCACATCGGACGCGCGCTTCATTGTATCGTCGCGTAAATGGGCATAGCGTTGCGTCATTAACGGGCTCTTGTGAGTTAAAAGGCGCTGAAGAGTGTACATATCCACCTGGCCGGAACTCGCCAGCATTGAGGCGTAAACGTGCCTCAAGCCATGAAGCGGCCGGAACCCTTTCGGGAGCTGCGCTGCTTTGGCAATCCGGTTAAAACTTTTCCGGCAATCGTTTAAATGCGAGCCCTGAATGCGACCTGGAAATATAAAGTCATCTGTTTTTTTGATATCGCTAAAGATCCGCTTTGCCTTTTCACTCAAGGGTATTGTTTGATCCTTGCCGCCCTTAGGATCTTTCAATGATATAAACCCCCGGTCAAAGTCGATATCGGACCATTTGAGCTTGAAAATTTCGCCGCGCCGCATGCCAGTGTAAAGAGCAAGCCGCATCACGTTTGCAGCTACCTGGTCCACATCGCCATTTAAAGCGTCAATGAGCCGCGCCAACTGTTCCGATGTTAAATCTTCTGTCGTTTGGTTATTGAGCTTTGGGACTTCGATTTTAAAGGGCAGGGCAGGGATTAATCCGCGTTTCACACCGTGGTTGATCGTTCTTCGAAGAAGCTCTATGACTCTTGCCGCCATCGTTTTTTTCCCGGCTTTTTGAAGTGACAAGCGTATCCTGTCAACATCAAGTGGCAAAAGATCGGCCGGTTCCTTGCCACCGATAGCATCTCGAATATAACGATCAAACTTGCCTTGTTCATGTCGAAGCGCCTTGTTTTCCGGGAAAGATTCACAATATTGGTCCCATATTTTAGCAATAGTCCACCGGTTTTTTTCGGCGTCTTTTGCGGCCCTTTCCGCTTCGCGCTTTTCGGCCGGCGTTTCTGCCTTCCCCTCAATCAAAGCCGCCCGCTTAAGTGCGGCTTTTGCCGGTGTCATGTCGTTGCGGTGCTGACTTCCGGCTTTTGCCTCAATGACCTTACCGTCTTTTTTAAAAACGACATAATAAACCCGGTCCACCCCCTTAGATCCGACTCGTTTTGCTTCCCGGAAAAAAACGCCCGGATAGTCCGTTTTGAAGCGTTTCATTGACCACCACCTTTTCAAAAGATTAAATATTATCATCCTGTTGGAAAGCCGAAAACCGGTGGTTACGCCGTTACTGGTTTACAGAAAAGGCGGATTTATTTTCCAACCGTATTTCCAACCCGCAAGGCCAATATACAGGTATCAAAAAGTAAGTCAATAAAAAAGTAAAGACCATAACCTATTTGAAATATATGGTAAAATATATCATAAATTAAAATGAAGTAAATAGCGGTAATCAATAGAAAAGTGGCTGTTAACCACTAGGTTGTAGGTTCAAGTCCTACTCGAGGAGCCAAAATTCAATCCGTCGATTTCGACGGTCATTTGTTAGCACAAAGCCCCGTGGGATTCTCCCCTCGGGGTTTTGTCGTTTCCAGCGTGTTCACGCCGACTTACGCCCGCCCGAACATTTTTCCAGATTCTCCGTTCCCCTCACAGCTTTCGAGTTTCAACCAAGGACGTTGACGTTCGCGCCCGCCACACTCGGATGTGCCCCCCGGATTCTCCGATTCTCCATTCCTTTTTCGGACGCTGTTAACGCCCGCCTGGTCAACTCGGCCCGACACCCCGATGGGTCCTCCAGTAGGTATCGACCGAAGCCGGGTAACTACGCCCGGCGGAAGAGAAACACCAGACAGCGGAATCGGCCGTAAGAACGGAGACCGTTGTGGGTGCCGGTGAGTCAGCCCTTCGGGGCGGACCAATGGGCTCCGCGGTCGATACCCTCGCGGCTGACCCATCCCTCCTCGACGGCATCCACAATAGCTCAGCGGTCGCCGCAAGGAGGGCACGATGGAATTCAGAGAATCCGCAGAACGCGATCTCGCGGAAACGATTGCAGAGATCGCCTCGATCCTGGGGGAAGGCTACCTCCGCTACAGAGCGGGGCGTCGGTTGCCGACATCCACTCCCGAAATGGCCGGCCATGTAACGCAAACCAAAGAATCCGAGGCGTTTACAGAGAACCGACTTGATTGTTCCGCCGATAGAAGCCTTCATTCAAGCAGCGGTTAACGCCGAGAGACGGCCGGATTGCCGAGTTTTTTCGGATACTGACCATTAAACCTTTGGAGGTTGTCATGAATGAAACGACGTATCAGCAGGTGCAGGCCCTTTCCCGAATGACCGTCGGGGAACTCCGGGAAAGGTATATCGATGTCTTCGGAGAGGAGACGAGGTCCCACCACAAGGATTTTCTTCGGAAGCGTATCGCCTGGCGGTTGCAGGCCCTGGCCGAAGGCAGCCTATCCGAACGGGCCAGGCGGAGGGCGGAAGAGATCGCCAATGATGCTGACCTCCGAATCCGCATGCTGCGGGACCCTATTAAGCCGGGATTGATGGAAGTCAGGGAACGGTCGGTGAGCGGCAGGCTGCAACCGCAGCGCGATTCAAGACTGCCGCTTCCGGGAACATTGCTCGTCAGGGAGTTCAGGGGCCGGGACATCGTGGCCAAGGTGCTGGACAAGGGCTTCGAGTATGACGGCCGGTGGTTCAAGTCCCTGTCCGCTGTCGCACAGGAGGCCACCGGAAGCAAGTGGAACGGGTTCCTCTTTTTCGGGCTTGCGGAACCCAAGGGACCGCAAGATCAAGGCGACGAGCCGGACGGGAGGAACGGATGAGCAGGCAATACGAAAGAAGCAATACACCCACCCACCAATCTATGGATAACCGGCGAGCGACCGTTCGCTGCGCCATCTATACCCGGAAATCCACCGACGAAGGTCTCGACCAGGACTTCAACAGCCTCGATGCCCAGCGGGAATCTGCGGAGGCATATATCGCGAGCCAGCGGCACGAGGGATGGCTGTGCATCGCCGATCGGTATGACGACGGCGGATTTACCGGCGGCAACATGGAGCGGCCCGCCCTCAAGAGACTCTTCGCCGATATCGAGGCCGGTGACATCGATTGCGTGGTCGTCTACAAGGTGGACCGGCTGAGCCGCTCCCTTCTCGACTTCGCCCGCATCATGGAGCTTTTCGACAAGCATGCCGTGAGCTTCGTCTCGGTCACCCAGCAGTTCAACAC